>JAQBVH010000172.1 GCA_027623615.1 Planctomycetota bacterium
GGGCAGCTCGCTCGCGGCGGCCAGCGCCGCGCCCTCCGCGCTGTCCGCGTCGAGCTTCCTGTCCCAGCGCTTGTCGCCTGCCAGCATCAACAGGTAGGGACCGACCCACTCCGGACCATGGTCCGCCACCTTGCTGCCCAGCGACCGCGCCAGGTCGTCGGCGCTGAGCTCCTCGACCGGCATCGATGCGCGGTCCGCCTTGTTGTTGCCCAGGGTCAGCAGGCCGTCTGCGAGGCCCGTGACCTCGGCCGACACGCTCTCGCCCGTCGCGGTCGTCCAGCGCAGACGACGCTTGTTCTTGATCGAGTCCGCGAGGAAGGCGCCCCGCGTCTCGCGCACCACGCGCATGCGGTCGCGCTCGGTCGCGACGCGACCCTTGTCGGCCCCGCGCACGACGCGCATGCCAGCCTCGAGGTAGCTCAAGGCCCCGTCGAGCTCCCCGAGGGACGCGCGCCCGAGCGCGTCCGCAAGGATGGCGTCCGCGTCTGCGGCCGGCGGCGCGAGGCCCGGGTGCAGGATCGTGCCCTCGCTGAGCTCGAGCGCCCCGCCGCCCAGGTCCTCACCACCGGCCAGCAGCTCGAGGTGCTGGAGGAAGCCCTCCTCCAGCTCACCGACCGGCGTGCCGAGCGTGCTCGCCAGCTCTTCGAGCGAGCCGTTGTCGTGCAGCACCTTGGCCACGTAGTGCCGCCAGCCGGTCAGGTGCCGGCCACCCTCACCCCGCTCGAAGTAGTGCACCCACAGGCTGGCCTGATCGCGCCAGAGCTGATGGATACCAGCCCGGTCGACCTTGGCGCCGGCTTCACGCACGCGCGTGCCGCCGACCTGCTCCCGCTGTCCGGGCTCGTTGTTCTCGACGAGCACGGCCAGGGGCAACACGAGCGACTCGGTGGCCGGGCTGCTCTTGAACTTCAGCGTGCGCTCGAGGGCGCCCGCGTCGGCGGGCGGGTTGCGCAGGTCGGCCGGTGTCTCCTCCGGGCCGCAGGCGGAGAGGTAGCCACCGACGCCCTCGACCACCCAGCGCTCGACGGGCGCGCCCTGGCTGCCCTTGTAGTAGCTGACGAAGGTGCGCTCGATCAGCCGCTGGATCACCGGTCGCCGCAGCTCGTCGGCCGGCACGCTCTGCATGCGCTCGGTCCACATGCCGACGATCACGCCGGGGTGCTCGAGCCACATGACCTTCGGGGAGAGGTGATCGGGCCTGGTCTCGTAGCGCTGCGCGTTCGAGAAGGACGGGCCGTTGGCCAGCATGACCACGCCGATCTCGGGCACGTCCCCACGGCGCTCGAGGGTGTTCGGTGTGACGTAGCTCGCGACGAACGTGGCGTCGACCGCGGCCAGCCACGGGGCGAAGAGCTCCTCGACGGCCGGGTTGTGGGTGTCGCTCGGCCGCTTGGGCGGCTCGGCCAGGAAGCGCACGTTGTTGCCCGTGTCCCCGAGGGACACCAGCCCCAGCCGACTGAACAGGGCATGTTCGTTCAGCTTGGCGGTGATCGGCTCCTGGGCGAAGCTCGGCAGGAGGAGGACGGCGGCGAGGGAGGATCGGAGGGCGCGCTGCATGGGGGACAGGGTATCCGCGTGACGCCCGGCGGTTGCGCGGTAGGATCCCCGCCGACCGATGGCGACGAACTTCTTGCTCGACCTGGCCGTGCCCGACCTCTCGGCCCTCGGTGCCCGCGCGGCCGAGGACCTGCTGGGCACCGGCGCGGCCCTTGAGACCGAGGCCCAGGCCGAGCGTCTCCCCGCCGAGGACGGGGTCGAGGTGCTGCGCGTGCCCCTGCCCGGCACCCTGCGCGGTCGTCCGCGCGGTGCGGGGACGGGCTGGGTCCTCCTGCGCCGCTTCCACGCTGCACCGCTGCGCGCTCGGCTCGCCGCGCGCTTCCAACATCCGCGCAGCGACAGCCTGGCGAGCCGCGAGTGGAACCTCTACTGCGCGCTGCGCGCGGCCGGCGTCGTCACCCCTGCGCCCATGGCGCTCGCCCACGAGGTGCATCCCTTCTTCGCGAAGCGCTCAGCGCTCGTCCTGCGCGACCTCGAGGGCGTGCGCGACGCGCGCACGTGGTTCGCGGAGACCGATGATCCGCTGGCGCGACGGCGCGCTTGCCTGTCCCTCGGTCTGACGCTGGCGCGCTTGCGCGCGGGCAACTTCGACTTGCCCCGCCTCGCGTCCCGGCTCGGAGTCCTGCCCGAGGACGACGCGGACCGCCCCGACGCGGCCGATGACGCCTGCGGCCTCGAGCAGATCCTCGCCGCACGCACCAGGAGCCCGCGGGGCGAGGCCCTGGGCTTCGCCCGCGGCCTGCGCTGGAGGCGTCTGCCTGAGATCGTCGTGACCGACGCGGCCGGCGGCCGCATCCGCGCGGCGGCGCAGCGCGCCAACCTCGACGACCTGCGCAGCACCTTCGCCTTGTCGCGCAGCGAGCTCCGCAGAGTCGTCTTCGCTACGACCCATGACGCGGAGCAGCGCCGCCGCTGGCTGCGCGCGTGAGCGGTGCCGCACTCCCGGCACACTCCGGCGCCGCTCACTGGAACAGCACCTCGAACCCGTCCGAGAAGTTCGAGGTCGCGCTCGGGTTCACGTCCCGATACCACGTCGAGAACGACCACGTCTCCCCGGCCTGCACCGCAGACGGAGGCGAGGTCGGGATCGCGCCCAGATCGACCGTGATGCCGATCGACCCGAACACGCTCGAGCTCTGCACCTGGCTCGAGAAGCGAGCGACCGAACCGCCCAAGCACAGGTTGCCCTGGGAGCCGCCCGGGTTCGGGACGAAGTCCTGGGTCTGGCTCGCGAGGAAGTACCCGAACTGGTTGAAGGGCATCTGCTCGCAGACGAGCAAGAAGTTGTCGTCCGCGACGACGTTCGATCCCGCCGCGCTGATCACGGCCGGGAGCCCGGTCGAGTTCGGGGCGGCCGGGTCGCAGTAGTTCTCGCCGAGTCCACAGTTGCCGCTGAACAGGCAGGCCACCCACTCGGGGTGGTCGACGAAAGGGTTCCGATTGCCCTGGAAGGCGTGCACGATGTCGTTGCGCCAGCGCTCGTCGTCGTCGACGGGGTCGTCGATGTGCCACTGCAGCAGCACGTCGAGCATGCCCATGTAGGCGATCGGCTCGTTCTGGCCGGTGCTCGAAGCGCTGATCAAGCTCTGGTTGTTCGTGAGGATCAGATCCGGCTCCGCGACTCCCGTGCTCCCGTGAGTCCCGCCCGCGTAGCGCACGTCGAGGTAGAGCAGGCTGCGCGCCACGTCCCCGCGCTTGCCGTACCAGACCTCCCAGGTGCCCGTGCTGAAGCTCCCCGTCGTCCAGTTCGAGTTGCCAGGGTAGTTGCCGCTGCCGCCACCCTGCCCGTTGTTGACCAGCGTCACGTACTCGCTGCAGCCTGGGTTGCACATGCGGAAGGGCTTGTTGCTGCGCGCCTGGTTGTAGCTCCCGTCACACAGCCAGAGCTGATGACAGTCTGTGAAGGGGTAGTTGTCCGGCCCGTCGTTCGGGAAGCCGTAGGAGCTGGGCCAGGTGTGCTCGCGCTGGTAGTCGTTGTTGCCCGTGCCGTGGGCCGTGAAGCTCTCGTTGCGGTAGACGTCGATGATCTCCCCGTTCACGTTCGGGTTGCGCTGCGCGAGCTCGAGCACGTCCCACGTGTCGGTGCCACTCGAGGTGTAGGGCAGGCGTACGTGGTCGTCGATCACCGCATGCAGGGTGGCGCGCAGGGCGGCCTGGTTCGACGCATCGACCGAGTCGTAGTAACCCGGAGGCTCGTCGGCGACGGCGAGGGCGGCGAAGATGACCAGGAGCATGGCTGAGCGCATGGGAGGGTGGAGGAGCCTCGGTGCAGTCTAGGTCGCAGGCGGGACCACGACCAAATCGAAAGCGGCGACCCCACCTGTGGGGTCGCCGCGAGTGGATTCAGGTGCGCACCAACTAGTTGAAGGTGATGCAGATCCCGTCGGTGAAGTTGTTGGTCGGGGACGGGTTCACGTCGCGGTACCAGGCCTGGAAGTACCAGGACTCGCCCGCGTTGACTGCGACATGGCCGCCCGGAGTCGGGGTGCTGTTCAGGTTGAGCTGCAACGAGAACTCGCCGGTCGCGCCGGTGCTCGACACGTTCGCGGTGTAGCGTCCGATCTGGCCCGAGAGGCACAGGTTGCCCTGGGAGCCCGGCGGGTTCACGAAGCCCTGGGTCTGCGAGTTGATGAAGTACCCGAACTGGTTCAGCGACATCTGCGAGGCGTCGAGGCGCACGTCGTTCGCGGCGGCCGCCTCCTGGCCGAAGGCGCTCATCACGGCGGGCAGACCGGTCGAGTTCAGGTTCGCCGGGCCGCAGAAGTTGGTCCCGATCGGGCCGCCGGAGCCGCCACAGTTCGCGAGGGAGCAGCCCGAGCTGGGGTTCAGCGCGCCCGGGGTCACGCCGGCCAGGAAGAAGTCCAACCACTCGTCGTTGCACCAGCAGTTCGGATAGTCGTCCGGACGGAAGATGCCCGCGGGCTCGAAGGGGCCGGAGAGGTCCGGGCCGAGCTCGAGGGCGCCGTCGAAGACCTGCTCCCCGTTCTGCGGGCCGTCCTCGTCCCAGACGCCCACGACCTCCTTGATGTCGATCGTGCCGGGGAACTGGGCCAGGGTGGTGACCAGGTCGTCGTCCAGGTCCAGGTCCTGGTTGTGCAGGGTCTGGACGAAGAAGGTGTCGGTCGAGGTCAGCAGGTAGTAGGTCTGCGTGCCGTTCTCGAGGTTGTCCGAGGCACCGCCGCCGTGGGGACCTTGGGCCATGTCGTAGTCACCGCCCATGCTGCCGGCGTTGTCGAGGACGAAGTAGCCGTCGCTCGGCATCGTGTGGCCGGTCAGATCCCAGGCCCGGTCGAGGATGCCCGCGGCGAAGCTGTCGCCGTCGAGGACCACGACCATCCAGCCGTCGAGGGACATGTTCGGCGTCCCGATCAGCTCGATGTACTCGCTGAAGTCGGTGCCGGTGTGGGACGCGAGGATCTCGTTGAAGTGCAGTTCCTGTGCGCCAGCGAGGTTTGCACCTGCGAGGCAGGCGGCGGCCAAGGACAGGGGGCGAGTGAGTCTCATGGAGCTATGTGGTTGTGAAGCGATGGAGAGGGGGATGGATGTGGGTGGACTCTGTTGCCCGAACTGGGCCGCTCACGCAATTCCCGGGCGTTCGGATGGAGCATCGAATCCCAGCGCGAGTTTGAGGATGCTACGTCAAGCAATGACGGGACGCAGCCCGGGGGCGGGTGGTTCCCTCCGTCCCGCCGCCCCTAAGAGGGAAGGCAATCCGGGCGACCGGGCTGGTATCCGTGGGCTCGACCCGCGATCCTGCCGCCATGACGGACCAGCAACCCGCCTCGCCCCCCCTCGGACGCACGTTCCTTGGCGGTGTCCTGATGGGGCTCGCCAATCTCGTTCCGGGTATCAGCGGAGGCACGATGATCCTCGCGGTCGGCCTCTACGAGCGCTTCATCGGCGCGGTGGCTGACGTCTCCCGGCTCAGGATCACCCGCGCGAGCGTGATCTTCCTCGGCGTCCTGGGCGTGGGCTTGAGCATCGCGGTGCTCACCCTCTCCGGGGTCGCGGTGGGCCTGGTCGCGGACCATCGCTGGGTGATGTACAGCCTGTTCATCGGGCTGACCCTGGGCGGAGTCCCGGAGCTCTTGCGCCTGACGCGCCCGATCGGAGCGCCTGCGGTCAGCGCCTTCCTCGCCGGCATGGCGGGCATGGCTGCCCTGGCGTGGGGGCTGAGCGGCACCAGCCTGCCGGTCAACATGGGCGTGCTCGTGCTCGTCGGCGCCGCCGCGGCCTCGAGCATGATCTTGCCGGGCGTGTCCGGGTCCTACGTGCTCCTGATCGTCGGCATGTACGACACGGTGATCGGCAGCCTGTCCGCCACCGAGCTGCGCGCGGACTTCACGGGCTCGATCAAGATCATCGGACCGGTGATCGTCGGCGCGGTGATCGGCATCGCGCTCCTGTCGAACCTGCTCAAGGCCCTGCTAGCGCGTTGGTCTTCCGCGTCCCACGGCGCGCTGCTCGGGCTCCTGTGCGGTTCGGTCTTCGGCCTCTTCCCCTTCCAGGACGCGGTGCATCCCGAGCTCGCGCAGCGCAGCACGCGCAAGGCGATCGAAGCGCTCGTGCTCGAGGAGGCCACGAACGACGAGGTGCGCGGCGCGCGCGGCGACGATCTGGCCGACGAGGACCTGGATGCCTACCGCGCGGCCTGGTCCGGCAAGACCAAGGGTGAGCTGAAGCAGGCCTCCTTGAGGCTCGAGCGCTTCGCTCCTGCTGCCGGCCAGATCGCCGCCGCGATCGGGCTGTTGCTCGTGGGCTTCGCGGCTACGCGCGCCCTCGGGAAGGGCTCTCGAGATCAACCGACGGACGGGTGACGAGCCGCTCGCCGAAGCCGGCCAGGAACGCGACGAGCACCCAGCCGCCAGGCGCGAGCGCGCCGAGGTCGAAGACGCCCGACCGCACGAGGGCGAACACGAGCTGCGCGGCGATCGCGCCTAGCAGGGGTCGCAGGAGCACCGGGCGCGGACCCGGGCGCAGGAGCGCGCTGATCGCGCCGCCGACCAGGCCGAACAGGAGCACGGCGAGGTGCGGGTCCTGGGCGCTGCCCGTGCCGCCGAACCAGGCAGCATTGCCCCAGACCCCCGCGATCAGGAGCGCAACGACCAGCACGCTGGCCAGGCTGCTGCGGTCCTCCCGCGCGTCCTGAGCGTGCCGGTGCGCGCTGCTGTCGATGCGGTCGAGCCGCGTCGCCACGGCGCCCAGGGGGCCAGGTTCGGTCGGGTCGCCGGTGAGGAGCAGCTCGCTGATCAGGCGGTCGTCCCCGGCGAGGCCGCGCGAGCGCTCGAGCAGCGCGCGGTGCGCAGCCGCGCGCTCGGCCCACGAGCGTCCGAACAGGGACAG
>JAQBVH010000173.1 GCA_027623615.1 Planctomycetota bacterium
GCGCCGGTGCCCTCGCGCCACTGCCGCAGGTCACACACCTCGAGGTCGAAGTCGTCGACGACCTGTTCCTGCCCGCCGGCTTCGGCCAGCTGGTAGTCGGGCTTGGCGACCTGGTCGTAGCGCTCGTACTCGCTGGCCCGGGCCCGGATGCCGTGTCGCTGCTTCTCGTCGCTCATCGCCGTCGACCGACAAGGTACAGCAGCGCGCCGAGCGCGCCCCACAGGAGCAGCAGACCGCTGCCTGCATCCAGGAAGGGCTTGTCGAGGTCGCCGATCACCTGGGCCACGACGAGCCCGGCCATGGCGAGCGCCGAGAGCCACCCCGCCGCGACCTGCACACCGCGCGGGATCGTGGTCTGCGACGACGCGAGCAGCGCGGGGTTGGTGCGCGAGACGCGCACGAGGGCGAAGGAGTGGATCCCGTAGAGGAGCACCAGGGCGAGCACCGCGATGCCCAGGGCGAGCCCGGTCTTGCCGCTCGCGATCAGGACGGCGACCAGCAGGAAGCTGACCAGCACGCCGACGTGAGGCACGCTCGTCGAGGCGTGGACGCGGCCGAACACGGCGGGCATCAAGCCCTCCTGGGCCAGGCCGTAGGCCAGGCGCGCGGGGACGATCATCGTCGCGTTGAACGAGGTCGCGATCGCCATCACCGCGCCGAGCGTGACGATCACCTCTGCGCCGCCGGGGAGGAAGGTGCGCGCGGCGTCGGTCATCGGGGTGGCGCTGCGCTCGAGCGCGCCCGCCGGCGTCGTGCCGAAGGCGACCAGGGTCATGGCGAGGAAGACCAGGGTCGTCAGGCAGACGCCGCGCAGGAACACGCGCGGCAGGCGGCGGGTGCTGTCCTCGACCTCGCCGGCCGTCTGGGCGAGGGACTCGAAGCCCGCGTAGGCGAAGAACAGGGGCGGCAGCGCGGCGAGCAGGCCCGTCGGTCCATGCGGCAAGAGCGGGCGCAGGTTCTTGACCTCGATCGCGAACAGGCCCGGCACAACGAGGACCAGGATCGACACAGCGAGCAGCGCGCACATGGCGACCTGCAGCCGCGCGAACACCTGGACCCCGATCAGGTGCAGGGCAGCGAACACGGCGACGAGCGCGAGGGCGGCGCCGCGCAGGGCCCAGCCCTCGAGGGTCGTGTCGCACAGGGCCGCGAGCTGCTCGACCAACGCGACCGCGAGGTACGCGCCCGCGCCCATGTAGCTGACCAGCTTCAGCCATGCGGCGACGAAGCCCAGGCTCGGCGCGTCGAAGGTGCGCACGAGGTGCATGGCCTCGCCGCCGGGTTGCCGACCGAGCGGCGTCGCGAGGAACACGGCGTAGGCCACCGTGCTCGCGAGGACGACGGGCGCGAGGATGAGGTGCGCGAGGACCACCCCCGCCCCGGTCGCCGCGGAGGCGTCGCCCGTCACCTTGAAGATGCCCGCGCCGATCAGGATGCCGATCAAGGTCGCGTAGGCCTCGAGCGAGCCCATGCGGCGGCGGAGTTGACCGGTCATGGGCAGAGCTTAGCGCCCGGCGCCGCGCCAGGCCTTTTGGGCGCACCCCGGGCCCAATCGACTCGGGTAACCTGTCGCCATGTTGCGTCAGATTCTCTCCACTGCCCTCGTCTCCGCCCTCGCGACCACGGCCCTCGACACCACGGCCCTCGCGGATGTCCGCTGCGCCAAGATCTTCGGTGACCACATGGTCCTCCAGCGGGAGACCGAGGTCGCCGTGTGGGGCTGGGGAGACCCTGGCGAGCACGTCACCGTGACAGGCTCATGGAGCGACGGTGGCCGCGTCACCGTCACCGGTCGCGACGGACGCTGGAGCCTCAAGATCGCGACGCCGGTCGCCGGTGGACCGCACACGCTCAGCGTGAAGGGCAACAACGAGCTGACCTTCTCGGACGTGCTGATCGGCGAGGTCTGGGTCTGCTCGGGCCAATCGAACATGGAGTGGGCCGTGCGCTCCTCGGACAACCCCGAAGAGGAGATCAAGAGCGCGAACCACCCGAACCTGCGCATCTTCGACGTGGGGCGCGCGATCTCGATGGAGCCGGTAGAGGACGTCAGCGGCTCCTGGAGCGCGGTGACGCCCGAGACGATTCCTGGCTTCAGCGCCGTGGGTTACTTCTTCGGCCGCGAGGTGCAGGCGCAGCTCGGCATCCCAGTCGGCCTGATCGGCTCGAACTGGGGCGGCACGGTCGCGGAGTCCTGGACCAGCCGCGAAGGGCTCGCCAGCTTCCCGGAGTTCACCGAGAAGATCAACGCGATCGACAGCGCCCTGGAGGGCGGCGGCGAGGACACCCTCGGCGGGCGCCAGGCGCAGTGGTGGCACACCCTGAACGCCAAGGACCCGGGCATGCGGGAGGGCTGGATGAAGCCCGGCGTCGACACCGCGAGCTGGACCGAGACCACGTTGCCCGGCCTCTTCAAGGACTTCGGCCACGGCGACTTCGATGGCTGCATGTGGTACCGCCGCTCCGTGACCGTGCCCGCGGCCTGGGCCGGCAAGGACCTCGTGCTCGAGCTCGGCCCCGTCGACGACATGGACATCACCTACTTCAACGGTGAAGAGGTCGGCGCCATGCGCCAGACCGGCAAGTGGCAGACGCCGCGCGTCTACAGCGTGCCGGCCGCCAAGGTGCACGCGGGCCGCGAGAACCTGATCAGCGTCCTCTGCCTCGACACCGGCGGCGGCGGCGCCATCGGCCTGAACACGGCCATGCGGCTGCGCCCCAAGGACTCCGAGCGCGCCGTCGACCTGTCGGGTGCCTGGCACGCGCGGCCCGGCGTGAAGCTGGGAGACCTCGGCAGCTATCCCAGCGACCAGTTCTTCCACGCCAACTACGTCACCGCGCTGCACAACGGCATGATCGCGCCGATCGTGCCCTATGGCATCCGCGGCGCGCTCTGGTACCAGGGCGAGTCGAACCGCGGGCGGGCCGCCCAGTACCGGCGCGTGTTCTCGAACATGATCGAGGACTGGCGCCGCAAGTGGGGCATCGGCGACTTCTCGTTCTACTTCGTCCAGCTCGCGCCGTACCACTACAACCTCGACGCCGGCGAGCTGGCCGAGCTGCGCGAAGCCCAGACGCTGGCCCTCGCGCTGCCGAACACCGGCATGGCCGTGACGATGGACGTCGGCAACGTCCGGGACATCCACCCCAGGAACAAGCAGGACGTCGGCAAGCGCCTGGCCCTGTGGGCCCTGGCCAAGGACTATGGCCAGGACGTCGTGTACTCGGGGCCGCTGTATCGCTCAATGGTCATCGTCGGCAGCAGCGCGCGCTTGCACTTCGACCACGGCCAGGGCCTGCGCGCCGAGGGCGGCGCGCCGACGAACTTCACGCTGGCGGGCGCCGACGGCGTGTTCCATCCGGCCAGCGCCCGCATCGACGGCGCGACGATCGTCGTGACCTGCGAGGCGGTGCCGCAGCCGGCCGCCGTGCGCTACTGCTGGGGCACGGACGACGAGGGCAACCTGTTCAACGGAGCTGGCCTGCCGGCATCCTCCTTCCGCAGCGACGCCTGGCCGCCGGTCTCGAGCTGGAGGTGAGCGTTCGCGCCCTCAACCACATCGGCCTGCACGTCCTCGAGGTCGATCGCTCGCGGCGCTTCTACGCGGAGGTGCTCGGCCTCAGCGAGCTGCCCCGTCCCGAGTTCGACTTCCCCGGCGCCTGGTTCGCCCTGGGGCCGGGGCAGGAGCTGCACCTGATCGGCAAGCGAGCTTCGGGGGACGGGCGCTTCAAGGAGTGTCACTACTCCCTCGAGGTCGAGGATCTGGAGGACATGGCGGCGCACCTCACGGGGCTCGCTCTGGAGCACTCCGGACTCCTCGACCGTCCGGACGGCGCCCGACAGGTCTTCGTCGCCGACCCCGACGGCCACGAGATCGAGCTGCTCGAGTTCCCGGCCGCGTGACTTCCGGCACTCGCCTTCAATATCAATAGGAGCAGGGCCGGACCGCGTGGGTGGACCCTGCTTCCATGAGCCAGTCCTGGACCGCCCTTCTCAAGGAGGTCGAACGCTCCGCCAACGAGGTGTGCGTCGACCATTCCGAGCGCCAAGACCTGGTGCAGGAGGCGCTCGTGCGTGTCTGGGAGCGACTCGCGTCGGAGGGGGGCCTGCGCCCGACCAACGCCCTGGTGCGCACCGTCCTGCGCCGCCTCAAGATCGACCACTGGCGCAGGGGCGCGCGTGCGGGTCGAGCTCGCGCCGCGCGAGCCTGCCGGCGCGGGCCCGGGTCCGTCGCAGGTCCTCGAAGAGCGCAGCCCGAACCAGTCCGCGAGGCCCCCGTGCGCACCGGCTCCGTCCTGCTGCCCCGGCGCACCGTACGTCGAAGGCGGGCAGCTCGTGCTGGAGGCCGGGCCGATGGCAGCGTTGCAGGCCATCGCGGCGGAGTTGTTCGAGCTCGAGGTCCGCGCGGGCTCCGAGGAGCTGCAGCACCTGCACCACGAGCTGCAAGCCGACAGCGCGAGCTGGAGCTGCGCGAGGAGCATCGCGAGCTGATCCTGACCCTCAAGTTCGCCAATCTGATGGGCTACGACGAGCTGTTCGACTGGTAGGGCGGCGCCGCGCGAGGCCGTCTAGAATGCGCCGTGATGCTGCGCTCACTCCTCGCCGTCGTTCTCGTCCTCCCGGCCTCCGCCCAGAGCCTGCTGACCAGCTTCGAGGTGTTCGCAGCGGGCCCGCTCACCCGCGCCGCGGGGGAGGGCTTCCAGCTGATGGCCGACAAGGGCCACGCCGAGATCGACGCGGACCACGCGCGCACCGGAGGCCAGTGCCTGCACCTGCTCGGCGGCGAGGAGCGCTCGGTCGAGCTGCGCGCCGACCTCGACGGGGGCATCGGCAGCGTGCGCTTCGCGGGCGAGCGTTGGACCAGCCGCGCCCCCTTCGCCCTGCGCATGGAGGGCTACCGCGACGGCCAGTGGGTCGAGGTGTGGGACGGCACGCGCGAGGTGGTCGTCGGGCGCAGCTTCAAGAGTGATGTGGCCGTGCGCATCGATCCGCCTGTCGATCGCCTGCGCTTCGTCGCGACCTCGCCGCAGGGCTCCGGCGTCCTGATCGACGACCTGTGCGTCAGCGCCCCCGGCCCCGCGCGCTTGATGGGGGTGAGCGCGGATCAGATCGTGCGGCCCGTGCTGCTCGGCAAGCCGTGGAGTCCCCTGATGCACGTCGACGTGCGCGTCGAGGGTACGCACGGGGTGCTCAGCCTCGATCAGTTGAGCTTCTCCCTGGTGGGCGTGGATCCGGAGCTCGTCTCTGCCGTGGCGCTCTTCACCGGAGACCGCTTCCGCGACGCACAGCGGATGAACGCGAGGGCCGGTGTGCTCCAAGACGGGTTGAACCTGGAGGAGGGCACGCACCGCTTCTGGTTCGCCGTCCAACCCTCCGAGCAGGTCGGACTCGACGACAGCTTCGATGCGCGCCTCGACTCCCTGGTGATCGACGGAGAGCCCGCGCGGGACCTCGCGCCGCCGGGCCCGCCTCGCCGTCAGCGCGTGGGCGTCGCCCTGCGCGACGCGGGTGACAGCAGCGTGCACACCTACCGCATCCCGGCCATGGTGATCACGCCCAAGGGCACGCTGATCGCCACCTACGACATCCGCTACGAGAGCGGCAGCGATCTCCCGGGTCACATCGATGTGGGCGTGCAGCGCTCGAGCGATGGCGGGCGCACCTGGTCGCCGATGGCGGTCTGCATGGACATGGGGGAGCCCCACGGCCAGAACGGCATCGGCGATCCGGCGTCCCTGGTCGACCCGGCGACCGGTCGCGTGTTCGTGTTCGCCCTCTGGAGCAAGGGCAACCGCGCCTGGAACGGGTCGGGCCCTGGCCTCACCCCCGAGGAGACAGGGCAGCTCATGGTGGTGCACAGTGACGACGAGGGCGTGACCTGGTCGCAGCCGCGCAATCTGACTCCTGCTCTGAAGGATCCCGAGTGGCGTCTCCTCCTGCAGTCGCCCGGCAACGGGATCGCGATGGCGGACGGCAGCCTGGTCTGCCCCGCGCAGTATCGGGACGCGGAGGGCGTGCCCTGGTCCACCGTGATCTTCTCCAAGGACCACGGCGAGACCTGGACCATCGGCACGGGCGCGCGCGCGGACACGACCGAGAGCCGCGTCGTCGAGCTGCCCGGCGGGGTGCTGATGTTGAACATGCGCGACAACCGCGGCGGGTCGCGCGCCGTGATGGTCAGCGAGGACCTGGGGCAGACCTGGAAGGACCACGCGAGCACGCGCTCGGCCCTGATCGAGCCCGTCTGCAATGCCGGGCTGGAGCGCGGCCGCGACGGGCGGCTGTGGTTCATGAACCCGGCCGTGAACCGGGCGCCGCGCTGCCGCATGACCCTCAAGGCGTCGGACGATCAGGGGCTGACCTGGCCCCATGCGCTGCTGCTCTTCGAGCCCACCTGCGCGGGCTACCCCACCCTCGTGCCCCTGGATGGAGCGATCGGGGCCCTCTACGAGGGCGGCGCGGCTGCGCACCTGATCTACGAGCGCGTGCGGATCGAGGAAGTCGTACGCAAGTAGCAGACCCAGGCGGGACAGCGGCCTGCTCGAGGTCCGCCGCACGACTATCATGCGGTCCTCATGGCGATCACCGCAGCCCTCCTGGCGTCCGTCCTCATCGCGCCCCAACCGAACGACCAGTGGGTCGAGCGGCTCGAGTTCCCGCAGCTCGTTCAGGCGGACTTGAACCTGAACGTCCGGGATGCTGACCTCGGAATTCACGGGATGGATCTGGGCTTCCCCGAGGACCCCGCCGTGCGCGTGCAGGAGGCGTACGCCAAGGTGGAGCAGGGTGACCGCAGCTCCCACACACTGCACCAGGCCATGTCGGGGCTGGCCCACGCGCGGGATGGGGAGAACCTGAGGAAGGTCGTGCCCGCTTGCCTCGGCGCCTACCTCGAGG
>JAQBVH010000174.1 GCA_027623615.1 Planctomycetota bacterium
TCGCTGCGTCTTCGATGCGGGCGCGCGTGCGGCGCTGCAGGGCCAGCGCGACGATCAGATGCTCTTGCTCGACTGCCTCGTGCGCGGCGAGAACCATGGGGTGATGGGCGGCGAGGACGGGCTCGCCGTCGGCGTGGTCTGGGACACCCTGCTCGATCCGATCTCGAACGGAACGGGGCTCCGGGTCTGTCCCCGCGACCACGCGCGGACCAGCCGCTCGCCGGCCATCGCGCCCAGCGCGATGCTGTCGCAGCCCGTACGTCGTCCCCGTTGAACTAGGCTTGGGGGCATGAAGCGTCTCCTGCTCGCCCCGCTCTGCCTGGCTGCCTGTGTGTCCTCCTCGACCGTGGTCGACGTCGAGGGCGAGGATCACACCTCCGCTGGCTGGGAGCTCCGTGCGCGCCTGCCCTCCACGGCCTCGCGCTGGGAGGTGTTCGTCACCGGGCGGAAGGGGGACGACACGCAGGAGCTGCGCCTCGGCGAGACCCTCGACCTGGGGGGTGCCGACCTCGACGGGCCGCAGACGGTGAACTCGGAGCTCGCGCTGAGGACCTACGGCGCCGCCTACCACCACCCGTTGACCCAAGACCCGCGCTACGGCGTCGAGGTGATCGGTGGCTTCGCGATCGCGGACACCGCGCTGGATGTGCACGGCGCGTCGCAGAGCGTGGACCTCGACCTCCACGAACCCTACGCCTTGCTCGGGCTCGAGGCCTGGTACGCGCTCACCGATCAGGTGACTGGTTGGTACCGCATCGAGCTACCTGTCCTGAGCACGCACACGAGCGTCGGCAGCACGGAGATCGGCGCGGCGTTGCGTCTCGGCGAGGTCTCGCTGAGCCTCGCCTGGCGCCACACCCAACTCGAGATCGACCGCATCGGCTCGGACGTCGACTACGTCCTCAGCGGACCCGTCTTCGGCATCCGCGTGGGTTGGTAGCGACCGCGGTCAGCTGTTCTTACCGCAGCACTTCTTGAACTTCTTGCCGCTGCCGCAGAAGCAGGGGTCGTTGCGGCCGATCTTCTGGGCCTTGTGGACGACCGGCTCCTGCTTGGCGGGGAGGTGATGTGCGTTGTGGCCGGTGCGCACGGTCTCGAGGAACTCCTCGCGCGTGGCCTCGATCGCGTTGCGCAGCTCGAAGCTCTGCACGTCGACCGCGGACTCCTCGAGGTGCCCGACCAGGGCCCGCAGCACCTCGGGCACGTGCTCGGCCAGGGGGTCCTTGCGCTTCAGGCGCCCGGGTAGGGCGTGGCCCAGGGCCATGTGCATGTCCTGGCCGTCCAGCTTGGCCGGCGCCTTGCCCAACTCCTCGTAGCAGATCGAGAAGAAGGCGAGGGCGATGCGCCGCACGTCCTCCGTGCCAGGGGCCTCGAGGGCCCGAGCCTGGCTGGAGTCGAGGAACGCGGAGACATCGAGCTGGACTTCCTTGCTGGCCATGGGCGCAGTCTATGCCCCTGCCCCGCGCCCCTCCAGGTGTGGAACCCTGTCCTGGGCGCCCGCCCTACGGCGGAGGTCGATGGCCTTGGCGATCGGGCCCACCGCCGCGAGGGCGAACAGGGCCGGCGCCGGGGCAAGGGGTGCGAGCCACGCGATCTCGTGGTCGAGGCCCAGACGCACCAGGGCTTCGACCATCGCGATCGAGAAGGCCACCAGCATCTGTCCCCGACGGCCGCGTACCACCGTCGGCGGGTCGGTGATCATGAAGAACACGAACAGCTGATACATGGGTCCCGTGAGTGGCGCGGCCTCGGTGAGAAAGCGCGCGTCGGGGAAAACTGCAGCGCGGGCAGCGGCGAGGGCCAGGAAGGACAGGGAGTACACGAGGGTCACATGCAGCAGCTTCGCCCGGTGTACGACGATCAGCCCTACCGACCAGATCACCAGGTTCGCGCCCAGGCTGTTGCCCCACTCGTGGGTCAGCTTGGTCAGGACGGGCGCGGATAGGAGCAGCAGCGCGCTGATCGCAAGGTTGGTCGGGTTCCACAGATGGCTCCCGCGGTAGCGCAGGACATACTTCGACGCGATCGCTAGGAATCCGCCGATCGCAAAGGGCCAGAGGAGCCCGAACTGCGGCTTGAGCAGCAGCGAGAGGCTCACCCCCGAGATGTAGGGCGAGAGATAGGAGCGAGGCATGCGGCCGAGGACGAGCAGGCTCAGCCCGATCTCGGTCGCGATGCACGATCCCAGAGAGACGGCCAGCCGGTCATAGCCGCCCAGCCCGCCGAACTGCCACTCGGCGCTGACGAGGATGAGGGTGTTCAGAAAGGTGACGAGGTGCTTCGCATTGAGCCCCTGGTACCACGTGAGAACGCGGCCGCGGGGGCGCGGTGCGGTCGAGTCGGGCCGGGCGACGGTCATGCGTCCGGCTCCTCGATCGTGTGGTACGTGCAGGGGACGAGGTGCTCGGCGCCCAGTTGCTGGACGACACCTGACGGCCACCGGATCTCGACGCGAGCGGGCTGCTGCTGCGTGCCCAAGCCGAAGTGGACGCGAGGGTCGGTCTGGCTGCAGAAACCGCTACCGGCCGTGACCACCTGCAGCTGCGTCGCGTGCCCGAAGTAGGCAGTCACCTCTGCGCCGATGGCGTCCAGATTGCTGGCGCGACCACGGAGTTCGTAACCGATCCAGTTGCCCGCGTCGGACATCAGGTTCCGGTACACCAGGAGTGGCCCGTTCTGGTTGGCGACCACGATGTCGAGGGTGCCGTCGTCGAAGAGATCCGCGAGGATCACCGCGCGGCCGTCCAGCTCGTCGTCGACACCCACGGGACGGCCGACCTCGGCCATCGAGCCCCGCGAGGTGTTCAGCAGGACCCGGGTGCGTTGGTAGCCGGAGAGGCTCATCCCGTCAAAAGGGGGCCAGTTCGCGGCGTTCTCCAGGATGAGACCGGCAGCGCCGCCCAGCTTGTCCATCTGGTACCAGTAGCTTCGATCGCGTGCCGCGGAGTGAAAGCCGTTGACCACGACCAGGTCCTGGAGCCCGTTGTTGTCGAGATCTCCGAAGTCGGCGCCCCAGGCCCAGCCGCAGTCCTGGGCGGCGTGCCCAGCCTGGCTGAGGTTCAGCATGCGGTGCTTCTCGGGAAGCAGGCTGACCCGCAAGTTGTTGCCCTGGAAGAGCCACCGGGTCTCCGAGATGTTGGTCACGAAGACTGCCAGCCGGCCCTGGTTCGTGACGTCCCCGATGCTGACGCACATCCCGCTCTTCGACTTGGCGTCGAGGCCCAGGCCCTCAGCGAGTTCGAAACCCTCGCCACCGCGGTTCAGGAACAGCTCCTCGGTTCCATAGTCGTTGGCGATGTAGAGGTCGGGCCACCCGTCCCGGTCGAAGTCCGCGGCGCCTGCCCCGTAGGTCCAGCGATGTCCGTCGAGGCCCATGGCCGCGCCGACCTCCTCGAAGCGCGGGACCCCGTCCGCCTCAGCACCGAGCCCTCGGAACAGGAAGTTCCTACCGCCGTTCGTGGCGAACTCGCCGTCATCGTGCAGGACGCGAGTGTCCTCCAGCTGCCAGAGATTGACGTCGTCCCGATAGTAGCCCCCCAGGAAGAGGTCCAACCATCCGTCGCGGTCGAAGTCGAACCACAAGGCGGTCGTGCAGTTCATCCAGTGGTCGAGGCCTGCCGCGGCCGTAGCGTCGGCGAAGCGGCCGTCCTTTCCCTGGAGGAGGAGCTGGGAGCGGCCCCACTTGTAGACGAGCACGTCCTGGTCGCCATCGCGGTCCACGTCGGCCCAGATGGAGCCGTGGCTGACTCCTTGGCCTTCTCGGTTCAGGTCCGCGAGACCAACCGCCGCCGCGACTTCCTCGAAGCGGTGGCCGCCCAGGTTGTGGAACAGGGCGTTGGGTTGGCCGTCCGCCATGGTCGTCGTGTAGAGGTCCAGGCGCCCGTCACCGTCGTAGTCGACGGCGGACACGGACGCTCCGGTGCCGGCGATCTGCGGGCTGATGTGCTCGAGGCGTGGATCGAGTCCGGGCGCCCGGTGCCAGAACGAGATCCCGAGCTCCGCACCGGCCTCGCGGAAGGCCAAGCCGGTCCCTTCGAGGTCGGCCGACGCGCCGGTCCGCGAGCGATGGCTCTCCCAATAGGCGAAGACCATCGCGGCAAGGAAGCACGCGCGCACCAGATGGAGACGTGCCCGGGGCGGGGGGGCTGGGTGTTGGGCATGGTCGAGCCCGGTACGGTAGGCAGGGCCTTGCGTTGGTTGGAAGTAGGCCGTCGCGGAGGGGTGCCGGGGTTGTCCTCCCCGGCTCCCTGCGGACCCGCGCGCTTGCAAGTAGGTCTGCAAGCAATCCCCCCGCTCCCCCTGACCTGGTCGCGTGCGCCGAGTAGAATGGTCGCCTCCAAACCCCCTGGAAAGCCTCCCATGCAGGACTCTTTCGGCGCCCGCGGCTCCTTCGAAGTCGACGGCAAGAGCTACAAGATCGCCCGCCTCAGCGCGGTCGAGGGGAAGGGGTACCAGGTCGCACGCCTGCCCTTCGCCCTCCGCATCCTCCTCGAGAACCTCCTGCGCCACGAGGATGGCGAGTCCGTGACGGCCAGGGACATCGAGGCCGTGGCTGGCTGGGACCCGCAGGCGAAGCCCTCGCAGGAGATCGCCTTCCGCCCGGCGCGGGTCCTCATGCAGGACTTCACCGGCGTGCCTGCCGTCGTCGACCTGGCCGCGATGCGCGACGCCATGGTGAACCTCGGCGGGGATCCGGCCAAGATCAACCCCCTCCAGCCGGCCGAGATGGTCATCGACCACTCGGTGCAGGTCGACGCCTTCGGTTCCCCCGAGGCGCTGTCCCACAACTCCGAGCGGGAGTTCGAGCGCAACGCCGAGCGCTACGCCTTCCTGAAGTGGGGCCAGGGGGCCTTCGAGAACTTCAAGGTCGTGCCGCCCGAGATGGGCATCGTGCACCAGGTCAACCTCGAGTACCTGGCGCGCACGGTCATGGTCGGCGATGGGGGCTATGCCTATCCGGACACCCTGGTCGGCACCGACTCGCACACCACGATGATCAACGGCCTGGGCGTGCTCGGCTGGGGCGTCGGCGGCATCGAGGCGGAGGCTGCGATGCTCGGGCAGCCCGTGTCGATGCTCGTGCCCCAGGTCGTCGGCATGCGCCTGACCGGCAAGCTGCCGGAAGGGTCGACCGCAACCGACCTCGTGCTGCGCGTGGTCGAGGTGCTGCGCCAGCACGGCGTGGTCGGCAAGTTCGTCGAGTTCACCGGTCCCGGTCTGGCCGACCTACCCCTCGCCGACCGCGCCACGATCGCGAACATGGCGCCGGAGTACGGCGCGACCTGCGGCATCTTCCCGATCGACGAGCAGACGATCGCCTACCTGCGCCTGTCCGGGCGGGAGGCTGGCGCGTTGGCGCTGGTCGAGGCCTACGCCAGGGAGCAAGGCCTCTGGCGCACGGACGACGCGCCCGAGGCGGAGTACACGGACGTGATCGAGCTCGACATGGGCACGATCGAGCCGAGCTTGGCCGGGCCGAAGCGGCCCCAGGACCGGGTCGCCCTGGCCAACATGGTGCCCGAGTTCGTGAAGGGCAAGGCCGCGATCCTCGAGGCCGCCGGCGCCGCCGACCATGACCACAAGGTCCAGGTCAGCCGCGGCGGTTCGACCTTCACCCTGGGCAACGGCTCGGTGGTCATCGCCGCGGTCACCTCGTGCACGAACACGTCGAACCCCTCGGTCATGGTTGCCGCGGGGCTGCTGGCCAAGAAGGCCGCGCTCAAGGGCCTCAGGTCCAAGCCCTGGGTCAAGACGAGCCTGGCGCCCGGCTCGCGGGTCGTGACCGAGTACTTGCGGAGCGCGGGGCTGATCGCGCCCCTGGCTCAGCTCGGCTTCGACGTGGTCGGCTACGGCTGCACGACCTGCATCGGAAACTCGGGGCCCCTGCCCGAGGAGATCGACGCGGCGATCGACGAGGGCAACCTGGTCGTCTCCTCGGTGCTGTCCGGCAACCGCAACTTCGAGGGTCGCGTGCACGCCAAGGTGCGCTCGAACTACCTGGCCTCGCCGCCCCTGGTCGTGGCCTATGCGATCGCCGGCGACGTGAACCAGGACCTGGTCAAGCAACCGCTCGGAAAGGACACCGAGGGGAACGACGTGTTCCTCAAGGATGTCTGGCCGAGCCCGGCCGAGGTCGCGGAGGTCATCTCCAAGAACATCGACTCGGCGATGTTCACCCAGAGCTACCGCGACGTGTTCCTGGGCACTGCGCCCTGGCAAGCGATCAAGGTCGCGGGCGGCGAGACCTACGCCTGGGACGACGCCTCGACCTACGTGAAGCGTCCGCCCTACTTCGACGGCCTGGCGGCCGAACCGGGTCAGGTCTCCGACATCGACGGCGCGGCGGTGCTGGCCCTCTTCGGCGACAGCATCACGACCGATCACATCTCGCCCGCCGGCTCGATCCCGGCCGACGGTCCGGCCGGTCAGTACCTGCTGTCCCTCGGGGTCAAGAAGCGCGACTTCAACTCCTTCGGCTCTCGCCGGGGCAACCACGAGGTGATGATGCGCGGCACCTTCGCCAACGTGCGCATCAAGAACCGGCTCGTGCCGGGGACCGAGGGCGGCGTCACGATCCATCACCCCACCGGCGAGCAGACGTCGATCTACGACGCGTCGATGCGCTACCGCTCCGCCGGCACGCCCACGATCATCCTGGGTGGCAAGGAGTACGGCACCGGCTCCTCGCGGGACTGGGCTGCCAAGGGGCCGTGCCTGCTCGGCGTGCGCGCGGTCATCGTCGAGAGCTACGAGCGCATCCACCGCTCGAACCTGATCGGCATGGGGGTCCTGCCGCTGCAGTTCCAGGCCGGCGCCTCGGCCGACAGCCTCGGGCTCGACGGCAGCGAGACGTTTGCCGTGCAGGGCCTCGCTGCGAGCTACG
>JAQBVH010000175.1 GCA_027623615.1 Planctomycetota bacterium
CTCGGACGCCTCGTCCCGACGGTGGTGGGGTGCGCGTTCCTCAGCCTCGTCCCGGGAGCGGGGGGCCTTGGGCTCTGCTTCCTCGCCGCGAACCGGGCGCGGGCGACGCTCCGTGCCCTCCTTCTTCGGCGGAACGTCCACGTCCTTGGCCGGACGGATCATGGCGTTGGGCGAGTCGCCCTCTTCGATGTCGAACGTCACCTCGCGGCGCAGGGCGGTCCAGCGGCGGCGGTCGGAGGGGGACACGAGGGTGATGGCGACGCCCTTGCGGCCGGCGCGGCCCGTGCGGCCGATGCGGTGGGTGTAGTCGGCCGCGTCGCGCGGAACTCCGAAGTTGACCACGTGGGTCACGTGCACGACGTCGAGGCCACGCGAAGCCACGTCGGTGGCGAGCAGGGCCTTCACGCCCTTCTCGCGGAAGGCGGTCATCACCCGGAAGCGAGCCGACTGGTCGTAGCCGCCGTGGAGCGCCTTGACCGAGAAGCGCTGACGCTCCATGCGTCGCAGCAAACGGTCGACGTCCGTGCGCCGGTCGCAGAAGACCAGGAACACATCGTCCGGGTCCGAGCGATCGATCATGGCCGCGAGCAGGCGCGACTTGTTGTCCTCGTCGACCTGCATCCAGCGCTGGGTGATCGTGTCGACCGTGGAGAGGCCCGATGAGGTCGCGATCTCCGCCGGGTCGGTCGTGTAGGTGCGCGCCAGCTCGAGCAGCTGCGGCGGAAACGTCGCCGAGAACAGCAGCGTCTGCCGGTATTCGTTGCAGGCGTCGAGGATCTTCTTCACGTCGTCGATGAAGCCGATCTCGAGCATCTTGTCCGCCTCGTCGAGGATGGCGAACTCGGTCCACGGGAAGGACAGGAAGCCCTGCCCCATCAGGTCGAGGACTCGGCCGGGCGTGCCGACCACCACCTGGGCGCCGGCCTGCAGCGCGTGCACCTGGGGCGCAAGGGGCTCGCCGCCGACGATCAGGGCCGTGCGCATCTTGCGCGCGGCGCCGAGGCGCTCGAGCACGTTGTGCACCTGCTCGGCGAGCTCGCGGGTCGGCGACAGGACGAGGCCGAGGACGGTGCGTCGCGCCGGGTCGACCTTCGAGATCATCGGCGTGCCAAAGGCGAGGGTCTTGCCCGTCCCGGTCTCCGCCTTCGCGATCACGTCCCTGCCCTCGAGCACCGGGCCGATCGACAGGGCTTGGATCGGCGTCGGGCGCGAGATCCCCATGTCTGCGATCGCCTTCAACACGTCCGCGTGGATCGGCCAGTGGTCGAACGATTCGATGTCGGGGACTTCTGCAGTCGGCTGCAGGGGGTCGATCGCGATCGAGGGGCGCCTGTCGCGCCCGGCGCCTCGGCGGGGTCCGCCGCCGCTGCGGCGTCTGGGAGAGGGAGTCAAGTGGTTGTTCGCTATCTTCGATGCCAGGAATGGCGCGAATAGAATAGGTGCCTGCCCCCCGCGATGGAGCGGAGCGGGACCAAAACCGGGCGGTTCCCTCGCATGGAAGACCTTACGGCGGCAACGAAGCGGCGCGGGTCGCGACCCGCGAGGCCTCTTGGGGACGCCTGAGTGGTGGTGCCCTGCGCTGGATACCCTTCCCCATGGCACGCACGCGTTGGACGCGGCGACGACGCTGGGGCGCCGTTTCGCTCCTGACCGGGGTGGCTGGCTGCCTGTGCCTCGGCGCGTTGGCGCGCACCCATGCTCGGGGGATGACTCGTTTCGTGGCGGCGGTCGCCCATGGGGCTGAGCGGCCTGAGGATCTCTGGCAAGGAGTTGGCGCCATGGGTGCCTGGCTCCGGGCTCACACGCCGTGAGGTATGGCGCCAAGAACAATCACCCACTCCTCCGCTGGAGGCGTAGGCGGCCCCAACGGGAGTGGCGCGCCCAGGTGGCGGGGTTCTTGGAGCAGCTCTGTCGACGCTGAGGCTCACTCGGCGCGCTGCAGGGTCGTGAGGGCTCGGGGTCGTAGCTCCCCCTCGACCAGCGCCTCCTCGAGGATCGTCAGGCTGTCCCCGGTCAGCTGGAGGGTCTCGCGCCAGGTCACCTGACCCCCTGCGTCCTCGCGTTCGAACACGGCCTGGCCGTCGCTCGGAGCGCCGAACGAGCGCAGCAGGCGCGTGTCCTCCTCGGCGACGTGCCAGCTCTCCCACGCGCGGCGCCGGCCGGAGAAGCCGCGCACGGCGAGGCGCTTGTCCCACTCGTCGCCGCGCTGAACCTCGAGCGAGTCGAGCACCAGGCAGTCCTTGTCGAGGAGCTTGCAGCGCAGGCGCGCTGGTGAAGTCTCCCTGCCCCTGACCTGCTCCCCGGTCCACTCGCCGAGCATCCCGTCGAGCTTGCGGGCCGACGCGTGGGGGGAGAGCTTGCCCTCCGTCCAGTGCTCGCCGAAGAGCCGGTCCTCGGTCATCTCGCTGGCGGCGCGCGTGCGCGTGAACTCCATGATCCAGTCGGTGTGCCACGTCCGTCCACGGTCGCGGGTGGTCGCGCTGTCCCAGCGCACGCTGTCGGGCAGCGCGTCCGAGAAGCTGTAGCGCTGCGTGACCTCGCCCTCACTGTCGCTCCAGCTCGAGAGGAACTCGCCGCGGCCGTGGCGGAAGGAGCCCTGCAGCTGCCCGAAGCCGCCGTTGCCGTCCATCGTCCAGAACAGCAAGAGGTCCCAGTGCTCGGCGCTAGGATCCCAGGCGCGCAGGCTGAAGCCGTTCATGAACCCGCCCCGGAGCGGCCCGGCCCACTCCTCGAGGATCGCGGCGCCGTCGATCACCGGCGTGATGCGCGCGCGGGTCACGTCTCCGTTCTTCCAGCTCCCGTCCGCCTGCCAGTCACGGTTCTGGACCAGCCACTCGCCGATCCAGAAGTCGAACTGGCGCTGAGGGTCTGCTGCGGGCGCGGCGACGAGGACGAGGGTCAGGGCGAGGGCGGACATGGGGCTCCTTGGGCAACGACAAGCTGTAGGAGATGGGGTTGGCCCGGGGGCCGCAACCCCTGGGGTCCCACGTGGACAGAGGTTTTTCGCCCGCGCGCCGCTTACTCTCTGCGCGATGTCCGAGCTGCGAGTCGCCACCTGGAACGTGAACTCCCTGCGCGCCCGCATGCCGCGCTTCCTGCCCTGGCTCGAGGCCAAGCGCCCGGAGGTGGTCTGCCTGCAGGAGACCAAGGTCGTCGACGAGCTCTTCCCGCGCGAGGAGATCGAGGACCTCGGGTACGAGTGCGCGGTCCACGGCCGCAAGACCTACAACGGCGTCGCGATCCTCTCGCGGGTCGGCCTCGAGGATGTCCAGAAGGGTCTGGGCGACGGGGAGGCCGAGGACGAGCACCGCGTGATCTCGGCCGACTGCGGCGGCGTGCAGGTCGTGTGCTGCTACGTGGTCAACGGTCAGAAGGTCGGCGCCGAGCGCTACGACTACAAGCTGCGCTGGTTCGAGCGCCTGACCTCCCGCCTGGAGCGCACGGTCGATACGGCGAACGAGAAGGTGCTCGTCGTGGGGGACTACAACGTGACCTTCGACGAGCGCGACATCTGGAACCCGGATCAGTGGCGCGGGAAGATCCTCTGCTCGGAGCCGGAGCGGGCCGCCCTGAACGGATTGATGCAGCGCCTGGACCTGACCGACGCCTTCCGCGCCATGCACCCGGACGAGGGCGACCACTACACCTGGTGGGATTTCCGCACCTTCGCCTGGAAGCGCAACCGGGGCCTGCGCATCGACCACGTGCTCGCGTCGCAGGTGGCCATGCAGGCCATGACCGGCGTGCACATCGACCGGGAGGCGCGGGACGGTGAGAAGCCCTCGGACCACGCGCCGGTGATCGCGGCGCTGGAGGTCTAGGCGACCCCGTTGGGGCCGCCTACGCCTCCTGCGGAGGCGTGAGTGCTTTTTGGGCGCCACACCTGACGGTGTGGCAGCCCGGAGCTTGCACCCATGGCGCAAGCTCCTGCGACCCCGTTGGGGCCGCCTGCACCTCCTGCGGAGGCGTGAGTGTTCTTGGGCGCCACACATGACGGTGTGGCAGCCCGGAGCTTGCACCCATGGTGCAAGCTCCCCCCCCGTCGCAGAGTTTCCAAGATCCCCGGAAACGCTCCCAGGCAGCCCGCGTAGGGCCCCCGTCCCCGGCCCCCCCAGGAGGAATCCCCATGATCCGCGCTCTCCAGGCACTCCTCGTCCTGCCCCTCGTCTCCAGCTGCATCATCCATGTCGAGGCCGATGGCCACGACTCCGACCTGGCCTACGCGCTCCACGCCTGGAAGAGCCCCGCCCTGCGCGAGCTCGCCGACGACCTGGACGATGCAGGCTGGGAGATCAAGGACATGGACCGCAAGGGCAACAGGACCTGGAAGCTCGAGCTCGAGAGCCACGACGGTCGCCAGGACGCGACGCTGCGCGTCGAGCTCGGCAACGGCCGCAATTACAAGATCCGCCAGCTCGATTTCGACGCGCAGGAGGGCGCCAACCTCGACGCCCAGAACGCCCTGCGCAGCCTGGTCGACCCCGAGGAGATCGAGCTGCTCGAGATCGAGACGATCTAGCGAGCCCCGTCGGGGCCCGCTACGCCTCCGCAGAAGGGGTCGGCGGCCCGACGGGGTCGCCTGGTCCAGCTCAGCTGAGAACACGGCCGGTGCCCCCGAGCGCCGGCCGTTCGTCGTTCAGCCCCGTAAGGACTCGAGCTCTTCCCAGCGCGCGTACAGCGCGTCGAGCTCGGCCTGTCGGTCCTTGCGCTCCTGCTCGAGCGCCTGGACCACGCTGCGCTCGCTCGTGTAGAGGCTGGGGTCCGCGAGGCGACCGTCGAGGGCGGCGAGCACCTCCTCGCTCCCCGCGATCTTGCCCTCGAGCCCGTCGAGCTCCTTGAGCTGCCAGGGCGTGATGCGCTTGGGCTTGGGATCGCCCTTGGATCTGGCGGCCGACTCGGCCGACTCGGCCGGCTTGGACTTGGACTTGGACTTGGGCTTGGCGCGGGCGGTGGACTTGCGCGCCTGCGCCAGCTCGTCGAGCAGGCTCGAGAGGTCGCCGTGGTGCAGCCGCGCGCCGCCCTCGCCGTCCAGGTAGAGGATCTGCGTCGCCACCCGATCGAGGAACCAGCGGTCGTGACTCACGACCACCGCGGAGCCGGGGAAGACGAGCAAGGCCTCCTCGAGGGCGCGCAGGGTGTCGACGTCCAGGTCGTTGGTCGGCTCGTCGAGGACGAGGACGTTGCCGTCCGCGCACATCAGCTTGGCCAAGAGCACGCGGTTGCGCTCGCCGCCGGAGAGCTGGGAGATCTTCTTGGTCTGCTCCCGCACAGGGAACCCGAACTTGTCGAGGAAGCTCTTCACCTTGACGACCCGGTCGCCCGTACGCACCACGTCGCTCTTGCCCGCCACGACCTCCTCGACGGTCAGGTCGAGGTCGAGCTCACGCCGGCCCTGGTCGATACCCATGAAGCGCACGGTCTCGCCCACCTCGCGCTTGCCCTTGTCCGGGGCGAGCTCGCCCAGGATCATGTTGATCAAGGTCGACTTGCCCGCGCCGTTGGGGCCGACCACGCCGAGGCGGGTGCCGGGACCGAGCTCGAGGTCGATCGAGGGGATGATCGTGCGACCGTCGTAGGCCTTGGAGATGCCGGTCAGCTTGACGACCCGGTCCCCGAGCCGCGGCCCCTTCGGAATCGCGAAGTCCAGGTCCGCCGCGTCGGTGATCGGCGCCGCGTCGACCAGGTCGTCGTAGCGCTGGATGCGGGACTTGGACTTGGTGGTGCGCGCCGGCGGACCGCGCCGGATCCAGGCCGTCTCCCGGCGCAGGAGGATCAGGCGCGAGACCTCGTCCTTGCGCTCGACCTCGAGCCGCGCGGCGCGCTCGTGCAGGTACGCGTCGTAGCCGCCCTCGTAGCTGTGGAGCTCGCCCCGGTCGAGCTCGACGATGCGGTCGACGACACGATCGAGGAAGTAACGATCGTGGGTGACCATCAGGAGCGGGATGCGCGTCTCGAGGAACCAGTCCTCGAGCCAGTCGGTCACGAAGGCGTCGAGGTGGTTGGTCGGCTCGTCGAGCAGCAGCACGTCCGGCTTGCTGAGCAGGAGCCGCGCCAGGGCGACGCGGCGGGCCTCGCCACCCGAAAGGTTGGCGCAGGTGCGGTCGAACTCGGTCAGGCCGAGGTTCTGCAGGGTCGACTCGACCCGGTGTTCGACGTCGTGGCCGCCCACGGCCTCGAGCTGCTCCTCGAGGCTGGACTGGCGCCTCAGCAGCCGCTTGAGTTCCTTGTCCTGCGCACTCGCGAGGGCAGCGTGCACGCCCTCCAGCTGCGCGAGGACCTGTTCGCGCCCGGCCAATCCCGAGCGAACGACCTGGCGCAGGGTCTTCTCGGGCTCGACCGCCGGGTCCTGCTCGAGGTACCCGAGGCGCACGCCCTTGCGCACCGTCAGGCTCCCGGATTCGGGAGTGTCGAGGCCCGCCAGGATGCGCAGCAGCGTGGACTTGCCGCTGCCGTTGCGACCGAGCAGACCGACGCGTTCGCCCTCGGCGAGGGTCAGGGACACCCCGTTCAGGAGCTCCCGGTCGTTGAAGCCCTTGACGGCGTCTTCGAGGGTGAGGAGAGACATGGAGGGCGGGGAGTCTACTCGCGGGGAGCAGAGGCCCGCCGCCGACAACGGGACGGAAGTCGGTCCGAGCCCTGCGGGGGCCCCGGGAGTGCGAGCAGGAGGGGGGAGACGCACGTCGTTCCTGATACGGGGTGTCGCGAGTTGCCAGCGGCCCCGGCGCGTCTCGGGACGCCGACGAGTTCTCGGAAGCGCCCTGGAATCGGGATCAGCGTCGGGGCCGACCCGTTGGGTGCTCCGGCTCCTGTGACCGACCGCGCGCCTCGGCCTACCCGGTTGTGGCCTGGCACGCCTTCAAC
>JAQBVH010000176.1 GCA_027623615.1 Planctomycetota bacterium
TTCTCGCGGAGGCCTTGCTGCGTCGGCTACCGGTGCTCCTGGCTCGCGCGGACCGGGGTCAGCGTGAAGTCCTTGATGGTGACTCCCTTGACCTCTCCCTGGCGTGAGAAGCGCAGCACGTTCGTGCCCTTGACCAGCTTGATCTCGATCGGCCTGGTGGACTCCCAGGTCCCGACGGTGAAGGGCAGCAGCATCTCGACCGGGTGCGCCGCGTCGTTGACGGCGAGCAGCAGGCTCTGCTTCCAGCTGGGCGTCACGACTCGCGCGGTGAGCGCATACCGGCCCTCGACCGGCGCGTCGAACGTGTATTCGAACTCCTGGTGACCGCCGTTGCGGCTGTAGTGGAGCTGCCTGCCGCCGAGGTTGCTGTCCATGAAGATGATCTTGCCCGTGCTCTGGAGGGGCTTGCTGGTGGCCGACGCGGGGATGGTGATCACGCCGCTCTCGTCAACGACGGCGGTCCTGTCCGCGTCGGTCAGGGACACCTCGGCGATGTCGACCGGCTCCTTCGTCTCATTGGCCTCGCCGATGTCCTCACCGACCGCTGCCAGCGTCCGGGTCTCGGCCTCCTCGATGATGGAGCGCTGCCTGTAGAGGGCCAGACCGTTCCAGAAGGCGGGTTCGCCCGAGAGAAGGCCGAAGGTACGCTTCTCGCCGAGGACGTCGCCGATCCACTGGGCACGCTTGATCTGCAGGAACTCCTCGCCGGTCGCGCGCGCCTGCGTGGTCGCCAGGAAGTCGAGGTCCCTGTCGTAGCGAGTGCTCGTCCAACCGCTGCCCCAGCCGCCGCCGAGACAGACCACCCAGCCATCGGGCGTCCAGTGGGCCAGCGCGGCGTGACCGCGCTGAGGACGGGCCGTGGTGGGGACGCCGAAGGCGCGCAGGATGAAGCGGCCGAAGAAGGCACGACGACCGCAAACGCCGCCGTTCATCAGGATGTTCTGGAAGAACTGCAGGTCGTCCCTGTCGTACTGGTTGTCCTGCGACCCGTAGCGGATGTCCGTCCGGACCGCCGCGACGTACCGCCAGCCGTAGTCCTTGGTCGAGATGTGATCGGGGCGATAGCTGCGGAGCATCTCGCGCCCCCAGGTGAGCACCTCGTCCGGCTCCTCGCCGTCGACGACCATGCGGTAGTCCCACACGGTCAGGGTCTCGAAGCCCGGGTCGAGCTCACCGGCGAGGAACGCCGTCTCGAAGTGGAGGTAGCGAGCGACCGGGTCGACGGTCGCGGGCGCATCGGTCCGGCTCAGCGCGTTGCGCTGCGGGCGGGGCACCGCGTGCTCGAGGCCGATCGCCAGCGCGAGTCGCTGCAATGCACCCGCGTGGGCTCGGGGACTGGCGTCCAGGATGGCGCGGTAGATCCCCATCGTCTGGCCGTACTTGCCGTCCCGCGCGCCGTCTGCGACGGCCATCTGCACGAGCAGGTCCTCATCGGCCAGCATGTCGTCGACCAGCTTGCGCTGCGCCTCGCCCTGCTGTGTGAAGGCTGCCAGGCCGCGCGGCGTGGCCTCCAGGAGGACCACGTACTTCGCCAGTCTGGCGTCCAGCTCGTCGCTCGACAGGAGTCGGTTCACCTTCAGGCCCTTGATCGCCTTGACCGTCTGGGCCTGCGCCCGGACGAGGGCCTTCTGAGCGTCCGCAAGGTCCCGCTCGTATCCAGGCTTCTGCTGCTCGGCCGCATCCAGGGCTGCCTGACGCTCCTCGAGCGCCGCGACTCCGTCCACCCGGTTCTGCTCCCACTTGACCAGCTCTGCCTGCGCCGCCTCGCGCTCGGCCGAGGTGGTCGCGGCCTCCAGCTGCGCGTTGGCCTGTGCGATGCCCCTGTCGGCGCCGCCGATCCACTTGCCCTTGGCGTGCGCGACCAGCGCTGCAGCGGTCTGCACTTCACCGAGGCGCTGCTGCGCCGCGACGATGTCAGCCTTGGCCGCCTTCTCGGCCCCATGGGCCTCCAGGTAGTCGGCCTGCTTGCGCTCCTTCAGGGTCGGCACGGCCTCGGTGAGCTCGGCTCTCAGCTCCTCGAGCTGACCGGCGTAGCGGGCCTCGTCGTCCGGCTCGTTCGCGGCCCACGCGCTCGCGGTCCCGATCGCATGGGCGACCATCAGGATCAGGAGCTTGGCAATGGTGTTCGTTCTCATGGAGGTAGAGCCGGAGGGGCGGCTTCGTTCGATGGTGTCGCTGAGGCGGTGCGCCGCGCTGTCATGGCGCGCGCCTACGGTCATTCGTACCAAAGCTGCTCTCGAGGTTGGCGGGGCAGGTTCAGGAATGGGCGCGCGGTCGAGGTGTTCGAGTGCCTTCAAGCTCACGCAGGGCGGGCAGGGCCGCGGCGCGCCGACCGATAGGAGGCAGGCAGCGTGGCGAGGGCGCGGCGTTGCCTTGGACGCGACGCGCCTGAGGTTGGCGCCAGCGGCTCTCGAGCGGGTCGGATTCGGAGTCAGGGGGAGGGCCCGCGCTGCCCAGCGTGCCACGGGCAACGAGGGTCTGATCCTTGACGCGATGCTCGCCGTCGACGGCACGTCCGGCAAGTACGCCGAGTTCAAGGGTAACGTCGCCACGGTCTACAGCCACCCGCTCTCCAAGGGCGGCGCCTCCAACGGTCACTACAACGGCAACGCCCAGACCTACATGAACATCGGCGACGCGATGGGCAGGGCGATGGCCGCGCTGATCAAGGAGTAGGGTCGGGGAAGATCTGGGTGCGCTCGATCCGCATCCCCTGATCGAGGCCAGTGACCGAACTGAGAGGCCCGGTGGGGGAGTCCTTGCAGTGGGGGCGGCTCTGATCCGACCTGCTGCCAGCGGTTCATTCGCCGGGGACCTCAGGTACCCTCGTCGTGGCCCAATGCCCCCACCTCATGAATCCATGCCTGCTGGTTCCCGTCCTTACCGCATGCCCGTTCCTCCTGGTCGAGACCGCGCAGGCGCAGGACCTCGAGACCCAGCTGCGGTCCGTCGATTCGGCGACGCTCGCGGCGGAGGCGCAGCGCTTCGGCGACGCGCGACGCGGCGCGGTCGTCTTCTACCAGGCGGACCTCGCCTGCACCCGCTGCCACATTCCCGACGAGGCCGCGAATCGACTCGGGCCCGACCTGACCGCCCTGGAGGGTGAGGTCTCGATCGAGCACCTGGTCGAGTCCATCCTCGAGCCGTCGAAGGCGATCCGGGAGGGGTTCGAGCCCGTCGTGCTGAAGGTTGATGAGCAGATCGTCACGGGCCTGCTCGTCTCCGAGGATGCTGACGCCGTGGTCCTGCGCGACTCCTCACGGGACTACAAGGAGGTGCGCTACGAGCGCGCGGACCTCGAACACTACGGCCGCACCTCGCTGTCCGTGATGCCCTCCGGTCTGACCAACCTGCTCGCCAGCAAGCAGCAGTTCCTGGACCTCGTGAGCTACCTGGTCGCGCTCCGCGACGGGGGCAGCGACCGTGCGCGCGAGCTCGAACCGGACCCCGCGCTCTACGCTCTGCGACCGGTCCCGGAGTACGAGAGCGACATCGATCACGCTGGTTTCCTGCGCGACCTGGACCAGGAGGCCTTCCAGCGGGGCCGAGACCTCTACGAGCGCTCGTGCATCAACTGCCACGGCACGCTCACGCAGGAGGGCTCCCTGCCGACCTCCCTGCGCTTCGGCTCCCAGCCGTTCAAGAGCGGCGCGGACCCACACAGCATGTACCGGACGCTGACGCGCGGCTACGGGATGATGGTCGCCCAGACGTGGATGGTGCCGTCGCAGAAGTACGACGTCATCCACTTCATCCGCGAGGCGTACCTGAAGGAGCACAACCCCTCGCAGTACTTCGATGTGGACGAGGCGTACCTAGCGCACCTGCCCGAGGGCTCGCAGCGTGGCCCGCAGCCGTCGAACACGACCGAGTGGCTCCAGATGGACTACGGCCCCAACCAGATGATGACCCTCGAGGTCGGGGACGACGGCAGCAACTTTGCCTACAAGGGCAACGCGATCCGCCTCGACGCCGGTCCCGGGGGAGTCGCCCAGGGCCGCTACTGGATGCTCTACGACTACGACACCCTGCGCGTCGCGGCCGCGTGGAGCGGCGAGGGCTTCATCGATTGGAACAGCATCCACTTCAACGGCCGCCACGCGATCCATCCACGCGTCGTGGGGGACCTGCACGCCGAGAACCCGACCGGGCCAGGTTGGGGACGGCCCTCGGACGGTAGCTTCGAGGACGTGCGCCTCGTGGGGCGCGACGGACGCCGCTACGGACCGCTCGCACGGGACTGGGCCCAGTACCGCGGGATGTACTACCACGGGCCGGACACGATCATCGAGTACACGGTCGGCGACGCCCGAGTCCTCGAGATGCCTGGCGTGCTCGCGGGCCGCGAGGCGCAGGCGTTCACCCGGACGTTCAACGTAGGCGCCCGGGACGAGGAGCTGGTGCTGCAGGTCGCGCACGTCTCCGATGCACTGGCAGTCCTCGCGGTGGAGGGCCAGACCGCGTTCCTGGGTGCGCCCGACGTGGACGCGGAGGTGCTCTCCGAGCCCGGAGCGCAGGTCTTCGACTTCGACGGGTCCGCGTACCTCCAGCTCGCGAGCGCCGAGGGTCTGCACGCAGGGGCCGGAGACTTCACCCTCGCGGCGCGCATCAAGACGGGGCAGGACGGGACGCTGGTCGCCCTGACGGGCGATCGCGCGGAGTGGGTGCGCGACGGGTTGACCTGGTTCCTGCGCGGCGGGCGCCTCGCGATCGACATCGGCTGGGTCGGTGCCTTCCAGGGTAGCCAGCGGGTCGCGGACAACCAGTGGCACGAGGTCGCGGTCAGCTACCAGGCGGAGTCGGGAGCGATCCAGTTCTTCCTCGATGGTGAGGCTGACGGGAGCGTGGGGCACGTGCAGCGCGCTGCGCCGCTCGAAGACCCGGTGGTCCGGATCGGCTACACCGCCTCGAACTTCCCCAAGCCGAGCGCGTTCGAGGGGAGCATGGGTGAGGTGCGGTTCTTCAACTCCGCGCTTGGCGCAACCGAGCTCCAGGACCTCTCCGCGCAGCAACCCGCCGCGCGTTGGAGCCTCAGCTCCGTCGCGAACGGCCGCGCCGAGGATCTGACCGGTGGCGAACGGCACGCCGGGGTCCAGGCCGCTGGCAGCGCGCGGCTGGCCTCGCCCGTGACCAACGTCTCGGTCGCGGGCGTGGAAGGGGAGGTGCACGGGTTGCGCTGGTCGACCCAGGACGGTGACCTGCGCTTGCACATCCCCGCCGGCGCAGCCCGCAAGTTCACCCTGTGGTTCGGGAGCGCCGAGGACCACCCCGCCGCCCACGCCTTGGCCGACGCCGTCGTCATCGACGTCCCCGCACGGGACCTCGCGCCGAAGACCATGGGAGGCCCGGCGCGCTGGTCCCAGGTCCTGCAGAGCGAGGCGCTAGTCGGCGCGGACGAGGGCCCCTTCGCCGTCGACGTGCTGAAGCGGCCGACCAACAACCCCTGGTTCTGTCGGATGCGCCTGACGGGCTTCGACTTCACCGATGGCGGCGACACCGCGATCGTCAGCGCGTGGGACGGGAGCATCTGGAGGGTGACCGGGCTGGCGTCGCTTCCCGCACAGATGGGAGCAGGGGGCGCGCGTTCCGTGCCGATCGAGTGGCGCCGCATCGCCTCCGGACTCTTCCAACCCCTCGGGGTCAAGATCCTGGACGGCGAGGTCTACGTCATCTGCCGGGACCAGATCGTGATCCTGCACGACCGCAACGGCGACGAGGAGATCGACTGGTTCGAGTGCTTCAACAACGACCACCAGGTCACGGACCACTTCCACGAGTTCGCGATGGGCCTGCAGAGCGATGACGAGGGCAACCTCCTCTACGCGAAGTCCGCGCGGCACGCCTTGCCCGCGCTCGTTCCGCACCACGGCACCCTGCTGCGGGTGAGCGCGGATGGGCAGCGCACCGAGATCGTCGCCAGTGGCTTCCGCGCGGCGAACGGCGTCTGCCTCAACCCGGACGGCACGTTCATCGTCACCGACCAGGAGGGACACTGGAATCCAAAGAACCGGATCAACTACGTCAAGCCCGGTGGCTTCTACGGGAACATGTACGGCTACCACGACGTGACCGACGAGTCGGACAGCGCCATGGAGCAGCCGCTGGTGTGGATCACCAACGCGTTCGATCGCTCGCCGGGAGAGCTCTTGTGGGTCGACGGCGAGCAGTGGGGCCCGCTGCAAGGTCAGCTACTCAACCTCTCGTACGGCTACGGCCGGGTCTACGTCGTGCCCCACGAGGAGGTCGACGGCCAGATGCAGGGAGGCATGTGCGCGCTGCCGATCGAGGACTTCCCGACCGGCGTCATGCGCGGGCGCTTTCATCCCGGCGACGGTCAGCTGTACCTGGCGGGCATGTTCGCGTGGGCCGGCAGCCAGCAGCAACCGGGTGGGCTCTATCGCCTGCGCTACACCGGCCGGCCCGTGTACCTACCCGTGCAGCTCAGCGCGACGAAGACCGGCCTGACGCTGCGTTTCAGCGGCGAGCTGGATCCTGCGGCTGCTTCCCGGCTTGCGAACTACCACGTGAAGGTCTGGGACCTGACCCGCACGCGCAACTACGGCTCGCCCCACCTGAACCAGCGCCCCCTCGAGGTGACCTCGGTCGAGCTCTCCTCCGACGGCCAGAGCGTCGAGCTCACGGTCCCCAGCATCGCGGCGACCTGGTGCATGGAGATCCGCTACGAGCTGCGCGGTGCCGCGGGCGAGCCTGTGAACGGCAAGATCCACAGCACGATTCACAACCTGAAGTGATTGACGCCGAGCCGCCAGCAACCCGGCATGCCGCGTCAGTCACTCTCGCATGACCGCCGCCTCGCGCGGGGCGGCGAAGGCGCAGGCAGGTGACTG
>JAQBVH010000177.1 GCA_027623615.1 Planctomycetota bacterium
CGCCGGAGGCGGACCGACTCGTGCTCGTCGGGGACGGGCGCCCCTTCGACAACGTGCTCTACGACCGCCCGCCCGAGCGCGCGCCGCTCGAGGTGCCGTTCGTCGGACCGACGGCGGAGCGAGGCCTCGGCTTCTACCTCGGCCACGCGATCACCGGGCACCCGACCCGAGCGACGCGTCTGCTCGAGTCCGCGAGCCTGCCCGCCCTCGACCCGCTGACCAACCCGGTGGTCGTGGTCGAGGTCGGCGCGAGCAATCCCTCCGTCGCCGCGCTCAGCGAGCACGCAAACCAGGGTGGTCTCGTCCTGTGCGTGCTGACCGCGGCCGAGGGAGCGCCCTTCCTGGCCGAGCTGCTAGACGACCCCGGCCTCAGCCTGGACGAGGGCGCGGTCGAACGCGGCCACGCGCTGCTCGGCGAGATCGACTTCAGTCACCCGCTGTTCCTGCCCTTCGCCGATCCGCGCTTTCGCAACTTCACCGGCATCCACTTCTGGAGGCGGCGCGCCCTGACGACGAGTGCGACGGTGGTCGCGGCCTTCGAGGACGGCGCGCCCTTCCTGGTGGAGCGCGGCATCGGCGCCGGGCGCGTGCTCGTGATGACCAGCGGTTGGACACCCGCGGACAGCGACCTTGCGCGCTCCACGCGCTTCCCCGGACTGGTGCAGGCACTCCTGCGCGTTGGCGGCGACCAGGGTCTGCCGGAGAGCTACAGGGTCGGCCAGGCTGGCGCGGAGACGAGCGCGCCCGGTCACTACGAGAGCGAGGTCGACGGCCGCCGGCACCGCTACACCGTGCTGGTCGACCCGGCCGAGAGCCGGACCGAGCCCCAGGACCTCGACGTGCTCGACCGCTTCGAGGTGCCGGTCACCAGCGCGGCCAGGGCAGCGGCGACGAAGGAACGCGAACGCCAGGAGCGCGTGCGCGAGATGGAACGCAGACAATCGGTCTGGCGCTGGCTGGTGCTGGCGGCCCTCGCTGGACTGTTCGTGGAGACCCTCTGGGCCGGACGCCTCGCGCGCCGGTCGGAAGAGAGCTGAGATGGAACCCAGACTCCGCAAGCAACTGGAACGCGTCGACGAACGACAGGCCTGCGCCCAGAAGGAACAGGCCTCGAGCTTCCTGTGGGGGCTCGCCGCCGCGGGCATGGCGATCGTGCTCCTGGCGCGTCAGGGCGTGACCACGCTGCAGGTGATCGTCGTGTTCAGCGTGGCCGCCGCGCTCGTCATGGCCGCGCGGCTGTGGGTCGGCGCCCGACGCCGCGACCCGCTGGAGGTCGCACGCGAGGTGGAGCGCGGCCGCGGGGACCTCGACTCGTCCCTGCTCGCCGCCGCAGAGCTCGAGCCGGATCTGCCCGACGGCCGCTACGGGTTCCTCGCCAAGCGCCTGATCGACAAGGTCCTGCTCGACGCGCGTCAGAACAACTGGGCAGAGGTCGTGGTGCCCGCCCGCAGGCTCGGCGCCGCGCGCGGCGTGCACGCCGCCCTCGCAGGCCTGTTCCTCGTGCTGCTGGCCCTCGGCCTCCAGAACCGGGGTGTGGCCGGCGCGACGACCGGCGCCGGGTCGACGATCGCAGGCGTAGGGCCGGCCGAGGTGACGACCGAGTTCGCCGTCGACGTGCAGCCCGGCGACGCCGAGGTCGAGCGCGGCCGCGGCGTGTTGATCACCGCGGCCTTCCCCCTCGCCCACGCGCCGGCCGAGGCCGCGCTCGTCGTGGCGATGGGCGACAAGGATGCCGAGCTGCCCATGCGGCGTAGCCTCGACGATCCGATCTACGCGCTGCGTCTGCCCGCCGTCACGGCGGACACGACCTACCAGGTGCGCTGGCCCGGCGGCGCGACCCGCGAGTACCGCTTGAGCGTGTTCGACCTGCCCAAGCTCGAGCGCTCGGACCTGCTCCTGCGCTTCCCGAGCTACGCGGGGATGGAGGACCGGCTCGTCGAGGACACCCACCGCGCCACCGTCCCCGAGGGCACGCAGGTCGTCTTCAAGCTGACCCTGAACAAGCCCGTGGCCGAGGCGTGGCTGCGGGATCGTGACGGCGCGTTCGAGCTGCCGCTCTCGGCCTCGCCCGATGGCCCGCGCCAGGTCGAGGGCAGCCTCGTTCTCACCAGCAGCTCGAGCCTGGAGCTCGACCTGGTCGACGCCGACGGTCGCGAGAACGCGACCAAGCAGCGCTTCGTCCTGCGCGCCTCCGACAACACCCGTCCGAGCGTCGCCCTGGAGGGCGCCCGCGACAAGGTCGTGTCGCCGATCGAGGAACTCGACCTGACCGTCAAGTTGCAGGACGACTACGGCCTGCGGCGCTACGGGATCGGCTACCGGCTGGGCGGGAACGCCGAGACGCTGCTCGTGCTCGGTGAGGACGCGCAGGGCGGGGTCGAGCTCACCCACCGCATCGCCTTCGAGGAGCTCGCGGCCGAGGCCAAGGACCTGCTCGCGTACTACTTCTGGGCGGAGGACCTGGGCAGCGACGGCAAGCTGCGCCGCACGACCTCGGACCTGTTCCTCGCCGAAGTGCGACCGTTCGAGCAGATCTTCCGCGAGGCCGAAGCGCAAGCCGCCGGTCAAGAGCAGCAGCAACAGCAGCAGGACCAACAGCAGCAACCGCAGCAGCAGCAGGGTCAGCAGGGCGCGGCTCAGCTCGTGCAGCTGCAGAAGGACATCCTCGTCGCGACCTGGAACGCGGTGCGCGCCTACGCGGACGGCGCTGAAGGTCTCGCGCAGGACGCCGAGGTCCTGCGCGACTCCCAGACGCGCGCGCGGGAGGACGTCGAGACCCTCGCAGGCGCCGCGGAACTGCTGGGCGTGGACGGCGTCTAGGAGAACATCGAGCGCGTGCGCGCGGCGATGGACCAGGCCGTGGTTCAGCTCGAGCGCGCGGCGCAGGGCGAGCCGGCGGGACTGGACGCGGGCCTGCCCTTCGAGCAAGCCGCCCTGCAGGCCTTGCTGGAGCTGCAAGCGGCAGAGTTCGAGGTCGCGCGCCAGCAGAACCAGCAACAGCAGCAGGGTCAACAGGGCAGCGCCCGCCAGAACGCGCAGGCCGGCGTGTCGCAGCAGCAGCTCAACGACCTCGAGCTGAACAATCGTGAGAATCGCTACGAGACCCAGACCCAGGCCGGGCAGCCCTCGCTCCAGGAACAGGCCGCGCAGGAGACCGCGGAAGCCCTCGACCGCCTCAAGGACCTCGCGCGCCGACAGGAGGACCTGAACAAATCACTGCGCGAGCTGCAGTCGGAGATGGAGCTGGCCCAGACGGAGGAGGAGCGCGAGGAGCTGCGTCGTCGCCTCGAGCGTCTGCAGGAGGATCAGGAGAGTCTGCTGCGGGACACGGACGCCCTCCAGCAGGACCTGCAGGACGCGAGCAGTCCTCAGCTGGCCCAGCAACAGGAGCAGCTCGAGCAGACGCGCGAGAGCCAGCGCCGGGCCTCCGAAGCCCTCGAGGAGGGTCGCGTGGCCGAGGCGTTGACCGAAGGCGCGCGCGCCGAGGCGGACCTCGAGACCCTCGAGGAAGAGCTGCGCGATGCCGCGGGCCAGCAGTTCGACCAGCGCGCGCGGGACCTCGTGCGGGAAGCACGGCGCATCGAGCAGGAGCAGGAGCGCCTGGCGGACGAGCTCGCAGGCCTCAACGAACAAGAGCGCCCGAGCCTGCGCGAGGACCCGAGCCGCTCCGAGCTCGAGGACGCCCTCGAGCAGCAGCAGGCCAACCTGGGTGACCTGTTGACCGAGCTCGAGGAGACCGTGCAGGACGCGGAGGTGACCGAACCGCTCCTGGCCGAGGGGCTGTACGACGCCCTCGAACGCGCCCGCGGCGAGGACGTCGAGGACGCGATCGAGTCGATGCGCGACCTGTTGGAGCAGGGCTTCCCCGAGGAGGCCGAGCAGCAGCAGGGCCGCGCCCAGGACGGGTTGTCGGACCTACGCCAGGACATCGAGAAGGCGGCGGAAAGCGTCCTCGGCTCGGGCACCGAGGCCTTGGAGCGCGCGGAGGCAGAGCTCGAGCGCCTGGCGTCGGAGCTCGAGGCCGAGGTGAACCGCGGGCGCGGCAAGCAGCGTGAGGGTCTGCCCGGCGAAGGCGAACCGCGCGAAGGCGAACCGCGCGAAGGTGAATCGCGCGAAGGCGAACCGCGCGAAGGCGAACCGCGCGAAGGCGAACCGCGCGAAGGGCAGCCCCCCGAAGGGCAGCCCCGCGAGGAGCAGGAGGGTCAGCCCGGCGAAGGCCAACCCGGCGAACGCACCGCGCAGGGCGATCCACAGCAGCCGGGTCAGCCTGGACAGGGCCAACCGGGTGAGGGCCAACCGGGTGAGGGCCAACCCCAGGAGGGCCAACCCCAGGAGGGCCAGCCTCGAGGGGGCCAACCCGGCGAGGGCCCAGCTCAGAACGGGGAGCCCCAGGAAGGCCAGCCCGGTGAGGGCAACCGCGATGGCCGCTCCCTGGACGGCCCCGACCCGAACCAGCGCGAGGGCGCCGGCGGGCGCGGTGGCCGCGGTGGACGCCTGGCGGAGGCCGCCCCCCTGACCGGCGAGAACTTCCGCGACTGGAGCGATCGTCTGCGCGACGTCGAGGAGATGCTCGACGACCCCGACCTCGCCGCGGAGGCCGCGCGCCTGCGCAGCCGCGCGCGCGCGACCCGCGAGGAGTCCGAGCGCCACTCGCAGGAGCCCGACTGGGAGTTGGTCGACGAGAAGATCCTGCGCCCGCTCGCCAAGCTCCAGCAGGAGGTCGCGGCCGAACTGCGTCGCCGACGAGCCGAGGACGACGACGTCCCGATCGACCGCGACCCCGTCCCGCCCGGGTCCGAGGAGTGGACCCGCAGGTACTTCGAGAGCCTGGGACGCGGTAAGCAGAAGTGATTACCTGGGGCGCAACGAGCTGGGCGCTACCCGCCCTCCTGATCGGGGTCGTCTTGATCGCCCTCGTGGTCTGGTCGTACGGGGCGCCGCTGCGCTCGCGGGCGCACCTGGTGGCGGCGAGCTTCAAGGCGGCGGGCCTGGTCCTGTTGCTGCTCTGCCTGGTCGAGCCGATGGTGCGCAGCGTGCATGCGCGACCTGGTGCGAACCAGCTCGTGGTGCTCGTCGACGACAGCGCCAGCCTCGCCGTGCACGACGCCGGCGCCGACGAGCCGCGCTCCGCGATCCTGATCCCGCTGCTCAGCGACGAAGCCCCGTGGCTGGCGCGGGTCGGCCAGGACTTCGAGGTCCGCCGCCACGTCTTCGACCGTCGCACGCGAGCGATCAGCGGGCCGGCGGAGCTGACCTTCACAGGGGAAGCCTCGCACCTCGGCGCGGCGCTCGAGCAACTCGGACGCCGGGCGTCGACCCGGCCGACCGCGGGCATCGTCCTGTTCACCGACGGGATCAGCACCGATACGCTCGAGGTGATCGACGACTGGGAGGGCCTGCCTCCGATCCACCCGGTGCTCATCGGCGGCGCGCCGGAGCGCGACCTGGCCCTCGGCCCGATCGAGGTGACCCAGACGAACTTCGAGCAGGCGCCGGTCACCCTGGCGGTCGACCTCAGCTCGCGCGGCTTCGACGGGGAGCGGGTCGAGCTCGAGCTCTTCGACCGGTCGGGCGTGCGCCTCGAGCGCCAGGTCGTGCATGCGGACGACGAGGCGACGGTCGAGGTGCGCTTCGACGCGCCGCCCGATGCAACCGGGCTGCACTTCTACCGATTGCGCGCGGGCGCGACCGGCCGGGACGCGGGCGAGGCCACGCTCGCCAACAATGAGCGCTGGGCGATCGTCGACCGCGGCGCGGGCCCCTACCGCGTCCTCTACGTCTCCGGTCGGCCGAACTGGGAGTTCAAGTTCCTCTCGCGCGCGACCTCGGAGGACCCCGAGCTCGAGCTCGTGGGCCTCATCCGCATCGCGCGCCGCCAGCCCAAGTTCACCTTCCGCGCCGGCGCCGATCGCCGCAATCAGCTGTGGGACGGCTTCGACAACCGGGACGCGGACGTCGCCGAGGAGCTGGACGAGCCGGTCCTCCTGCGCCTCGGCACGAGCGACGAGTTCGAGCTGCGCGCGGGCTTCCCCGCGACGGCCGAGGACCTGTTCGCCTACCACGCGATCATCATCGACGACCTCGAAGCGTCCTTCTTCACTCCGGACCAGCAGTCGCTCGTCGAGGAGTTCGTCAGCCGCCGCGGCGGCGGGTTCCTGGCCCTGGGCGGCGTCGAGTCCTTCGCCGGCGGCGGCTACGCGCGCACGCCGATCGAGGGCCTGCTGCCGGTCTACCTCGAAGGCGTCGCGAGCGACGCCCCCAACCCGACCGGCCCGTGGTCCCTGTCCCTCACCCGCGACGGCTGGCTGGAGCCGTGGGTGCGCCTGCGCGCGACCGAGGAGGCCGAACGCCAGCGCCTCGCGGACATGCCGACGTTCCACACGCTCAACCGCGTTGGGACGCCCAAGCCGGCGGCGCAGGTGCTGGCGCATGTCCTCGACCGAGGCAATCGCGCGCGCCCGGCGCTCGTCGTGCAGCGCTTCGGCAAGGGACGCAGCGCGGCGCTGACGATCGGTGACCTCTGGCGCTGGGACCTGCAGCGTCCGGACCCCACGGTCAGCGACCTCGGCGCGGCCTGGCGTCAGACCTTGCGTTGGCTCGTGGCCGACGTGCCCAAGCGCGTGCAATTGACCCTCGTTCCGGGCGCCGCGGGCGACCCGCGCCGGCTGCGCGCGACGGTGCGCGACGAGGTGTTCGACGCCATGCACGACGCGACCCTCGAGCTGACGGTGACGCCGCCGACCGGCGCCTCGTTCCCGCTGGTCCTGCTGCCGAGCGCGACTGTCGCAGGCTCCTGGGAGGCCAAGCTCAGCGCGCGCGAGGCCGGCCCTTGG
>JAQBVH010000178.1 GCA_027623615.1 Planctomycetota bacterium
TGGCTCGCTGCGCTGGGGGTGCTCGCGTGCGCTTCCGCCGACGGCCCACGACCGGAGGGCAGCTGGGTTGGCGCCGTCGGCCTCGCCTGGGTCGCCCTGGTCGGCATTCCGCGCAGCCAGCCGGAGCGGTCGGGCGCCACAGTCGCCTGGAACGTGGCCTCGGCTCTGCCGCTGTTCGCGGTAGCCGTGGTGCTCGACTTGCAGGCCGGCTCCGTCCTCCACGAGCTCGAGATCATCGCGGCGGTGCTGCTGCTCAGTGGTGGCGTGCTCACGCTGGCGGCCCATGGGTCGGGCCGCCCAAGGATCGACATGGCCCTCGGACTTGGCTGGTTGCTCCTGGTCATTGCGCTGCCCGCCTTGTCGGCGGTGCTCGCCTGGAACGACGCACCAGGCGGTGGGCCGGTCCTGCTCGAGTACGCGGCGCAGGCGAGCCCGCTCCAGCTCGCGTTCGATACCGCGGCGGCGGGCGTCGGGTCGAGGCTGGCGTTCGTCGGGCCGCTCTTGTTCTCCCTCGTGCTCCTGCAGGTGGTCAGGTTCGCGGGGCGCCCCAGGCAGGGACACGACTCGTGATCGCGCTCCTGGCGCTGCTCCCCCTGCTCCTCTCGCAGGACCCCACCAGCCGGCTGCACCGGGCCGAGGTCCGGCTGGTCGGCCCGCTGGAGACCTTCGTCTGGGAGCGTGAGGGGGGAGGGCGCAGCGGCACCGAACTGCACCTCGAGCTGCGCGCCGGTGAGGAGCAGCGGCTCTGGATGCCCATCCCCTATGGCCTGACCCTGGCGCAGCCCGAGGTCTCGGGAGTCCCCGGGCTGCCTTCCGAGAGCGCCTCGGTCCTCGCCGTGGATGACCGCGATGGCGAACTGGGCGAGCTGCCGGTCGAGCTGCGCGGGCGGTCCCTGCCCCCCGTCGCCGCCCAGGCGCCGCGGCTCCACCTGGCAACGCTCCTCACCCTCGTCGCAGGCGCGCTCGTCATCGCGGCGACCCGGCGACGCCCCCCCGTCGCCTGTGGGCTCGGCGTCGTGGTCGCCGCAGTGGCGGGGTGGACCCAGGCCGCGCACCCGCCGCCCAGGCCCGGCACGATCCGTGTCCTCGAGGGGTTCGAGTCGCGTTGGGTCCTCGTGGAGGGGGCGCAGGGGGAGCTGCCCATCGACCTCGCTCGGGACCTGGTCCTGCGCTCCGACAAGTCCTCCCAGCCGATCCGCTTCCTGGGCCACGGGGACCAGGAGGGTGTGCGCTGGTCCGCGAGGGCCGACGACGCGCCGCTGTGGCGACTCGCGCCCCTCGATGTCGGCGCCCGCCGGGTGAGCGCGGCTCTCAACCTCTGGGGAGCCTTCGAGGACGTCTGGTCGCGGGAGGTCGGCGGGGCCTGGTCCGGCCACGGCACGTGGGAGCTCGGCCAGGCCCTCGGGGAGGGCGGGGCCGGCGCACCGCCGGGCTGGCTGGCCGCTGGACTGCCCCAGGGCCGCGCGGTGCTGATCGGCCGCCTCGCCTCCGAGGCCTGGCGTGGTCCGGAGGGACCGAGCGACCCCGAGGCCACCTGGTTGCGTTGGATCGAGTAGCCTCGCGTGGCCGCAGGGGACCCACCTCGGACCTCGGCGCGGGAGGGATGCTGGGGGGCGCTTTGATTTTCTCTACCCCCGTTGATCTCCCGCGGGCCCGCAAGTACCCTCTCCGGCTCCTTTTTCCGCCCTGGAGCCCCTGAAATGACCACCACGCACGTTCGATCCGTGGATATGGAGGAGCGCTGGTTCCTCTACGACGCGAGCGAGCATCGCCTCGGCCGCATGGCCGCCAAGATCGCGACCCAACTCATGGGGAAAGACCGCCCGACCTACACTCCGAGTGAGGCTGGCGGCACCCACGTGGTCGTCATCAACGGCGCTGCGCCGATGCTCACGGGCAAGAAGGCGGAGCAGAAGATCTACAGGCACTACACCGGTTACCCCAACGGCCAGCGGGAAGTGTCCCTGGCCAAGGTCGCCGAGAAGCGCCCGGAAGACATCGTCACCCTCGCGGTGCGCCGCATGCTGCCCAAGAACCGCTTGGGCCGGAACCTCCTACGTCGCCTCAAGGTGTACGTCGGCACCGACCATCCCCACAGCGCCCAGCAACCCGATCGGGTCGAGGCGTAATCAACCATGGCAGTGAACAACCCTTGGACCTGGGGCCTCGGCCGCCGCAAGAAGGCCGTCGCCCGCGTGCGCCTCAAGCCCGGCTCGGGCAGCATCGTCATCAACGGCAAGCCCTGCGAGGTCTACTTCCCGACGGCCCAGAGCCTGCGGGCCGCGCAGCTCCCGCTCCAGATCACGGAAGCCGAGACGACCTACGACATCTTCGCCAACGTCAAGGGCGGCGGCCTCACCGGCCAGTCGGAAGCTGTCTCCCTGGGCATCGCCCGGGCGCTGAAGACGATCAACCCGGCGAGCTTCGATCTCCTGCGCGAGCACAGTCTGCTCACCCGTGATGCACGGGAAAAGGAGCGCAAGAAGTACGGTCGTCGCGGTGCGCGCCGTGGCTTCCAGTTCTCGAAGCGCTAGACCGAAGACTCGCAGCGCGAAGCCGAAGACCAGAACCCCGGGCGCCTGTCGCCCGGGGTTCCGCTTCTACCCCCGGGTTCTGCTGCTCCGCTTCGTCCCCCAGATGGGCCTCCAACAGGCCCGCGAAGCGACGAAGGGCCCAAACCCGCCCTTTGGTCCCCGGGATCCTAGAATCCCGGGGATCATTTCATTACAGCTTGGGGGCCCGCGAGGCTCCCCCGAACTCCGATGGCCGGCCACAGCAAATTCGCCAACATCAAGCACCGCAAGAACGCGGTGGACTCCAAGCGCGCCAAGATCTTCAGCAAGCTGGCGCGCAACGTCATCAGCGCAGCACGGCAGGGGGGCGCGGACGAGACCATGAACCTGAAGCTGCGGTACGCGGTCGAGAAGGCCAAGGCCGCGAACATGCCCAAGGACAACATCGAGCGCGCCATCAAGAAGGGCGCCGGTGACAAGGGCGGGGACGAGTTCGAGGAGCTGATCTACGAGGGCTACGCCCCCGGCGGCGTGGCGATGCTGATCGCCTGCCTGACCGACAACCGCAATCGGACGGCGCCCGAGGTCAAGTACACCCTCGAGCACGGCGGAGGCAACCTTGGCGCCACCGGCTCCGTCTCCTTCATGTTCGACTTCCGGTCCATCTACGTGATCGAGACGGGGGGGAAGACCGAGGAGGAGCTGATGGAGATCGGCCTCGAAGCCGGCGCCGAGGACATCGAGGTCGAGGGTGAGGTCGGCACCGTGTTCGCGGCGGCGACCGAGTTCCTGCCGGTCAAGGAGGCGCTCGAGGGCGCCGGCCTGACGTTGATCTCCGCGGAGATGGGCTACGTGCCCCAGAACACGGTTGAGATCCAGAGCAAGGAAGACGCCCAGAAGCTCTTCAAGCTGATCGAGACCCTCGAGGACAACGACGACGTCCAGAGCGTCTACGCCAACTACGACATGCCCGACGAGTGGATCGAAGAACTCTCGAGCTGATTTTCGAACGACACCACCCACGACCATGGGAGACGGTTTGCGCAACATTCGTGTCTTGACCAACGACGACGCCTTGCTCGCCTCGGTGCGAGCGGCTGCTGAAGACCTGACCGGATGGGAGGTCGTGCAGGTCGACGACCAGGCCACCCTCCTCAGCCATCCCCCCGTCGCGGGCGATCTGCTCCTGATCGACTCCTGGTGCCGTGGCGAGAACGTCTACGAGTACGCGCGGCGGCTGACGGGCAACACCAAGTGCCGGACCTTCCTCGTCGTCGAGCACGGCAACCAGCGGGCGCAAGCGATCGCGCGCTTCTGCGGGGCGACCGGCGTCATCACCAGGCCGGTCAACCGCTCCGCGATGAACGCGATCATGGAGGAGCATCCTGGCCCCGCGGCTCCGCTGCCCTCGGAGGGCCGAGGCCAGGAGGAGCTCGATCTTCCCGAGGCGCTCCTGGTCGACATCACCAGCGGTCGCCCGGATCAGGACCTGATTCACGCGCTGATCGACCCGGCCACGGGGCTCTTCAACTACGCCTTCCTCAACTACAAGCTCGACGAGGAGTACAAGCGCGCTCGCCGCTTCGAGACGCCGCTGACCTGCGTCATGCTTGGCTTCGAGGGCCAGGCCTCCGAGGAGGTGCTGCGCGAGCTGGCCGGGATCTTCCTCGCCTCCAGTCGAGACACGGACATCCTCGGGCGCTTCGACGAGAGCTCCTTCCTGTTCCTGCTGCCGCACACGGGCCCGGACGGGGCGACCGTCATGGCCCATCGCGTCAGCACGCTCGCCGAGGAGCGCGGGCTCCACGATCTGGTAGGGGACCCCCTCGCCCTGAGCATCGGCATCTCCCACACCGCGGGCACGGAGCGCAAGGAGGGGCTGTACCACGCCGCTCGTGACGCCTTCTTCGCCGCCCGCAACGACGGCGGCGGCGTCGTCCTCGCGTAGCTCAGTCACTTCCCCCCCGAGTCTCGAACTCGGACGGCGCCCCAGCGACGAGGAGAAATCCCGCGACCGCTGGCGCGCAAGGAGGGCGACGAGGGCAGATTGGAGGAAGTCCGCCTGCCCCATGATCCCCCCAGTGCCCCTCTTCGTCCGCCGAGTCCTGCGCCTGCTCGAGGCCCGTCGCGCCCTCTACGAGGGTGCCCCCGAACGGGCCCTCGGCGCCCTGAGGGATCCCTCGCTGACCCTGTCACCCCAGGCGGACCAGCTGCGACGGCGTGCCATGGAGGCGCTGTTTCGTAGCGCGGCGCACAAGGCCTCCCAGGGCCGGGACGCTTCGGTCGCGCGCGTGCTCGGGGTGGTCGCCTCGGAGGACCCGCGCCGCGCAGACGAGTGGCGCCGGCACCTGGTGCCGCCGGCGGTCGAGCCTGTCGAACCGCGCAGCTCGAACCTGCGGGCGCTCCTGGCGCAGATGCGCGCGGGCAAGGCCGATGGCGCCGATCAGCCGCGCCGAGAGGAACAGCAGCCGTCCTCGGTCCATCGCCTCGACCCACCCGCGGGCGCGGCCCTGCGCTTCCACCTGGCCGTCGATGACGGCGGCGAATACCTGGCCCTCTCGGGCAAGTCGCTCTCGTTCGGTCACGCGCGTGCCGCCGCGGCGGACGTGCCGCTGCTGGCCGACCTCGAATCCGTGCACGCGCGCATCTCGTTCGGCGAGTCCTTCCACGGCGGACCGACGTGGCACGTCCAGCCGGTCGGGCTCGGACGCGTCTCGGTCGACGGCCGGGTCGCTGACGGGGTGATCGAGCTCCACGATGGGGCGCAGGTGCGCTTGTCCGAGCATGTCGGTTTCCGGTTCTGGCGGCCGGATCCCGCCTCCGCGTCCGCCCGGGTGGAGCTCCTGAAAGGCCTCGAAGCCGAAGGCGCGACCCGCCTGCTGCTCTTTGCTCCCGGGAGCGCGGGCCGGGTCCGTATCGGCCCCAAGACCAACCGCCACGTGCCGATCGCCGGCGTCGAGCAGGAGATCGAGCTGAGCCTCGAGCCGGCCGATGAGCCCACGGAGCTGATCGTGCGCTGCGGGGGCGGTGTGCGCCTGATCGACGGCCCCACCGGCCTGGGCGAGGTGCGTCTGCCCTGTCCGCCCGATCGGCGCATCGACGTTGTCCTCGGCGCGCGACCGTCTTCTCAGGCACCCTTCGGCCTGGCGATCACACCGGTCGAGGACCGACCTACAATCCACGGGGGATCGGCCTGATGGATTGGGAAGCCTTCTACAACTCGTTCCGCAAACCGGATTTCATTGCGGGGTACGAGATCCAGAACCGCCTTGGCGGCGGCGCCTTCGGCGACGTCTACAAGGCGCGCAAGCAGTCGATCGGCAAGGCGTACGCGATCAAGTTCCTCAAGCTCGAGGACGACGGCCAGCGCGAAGCGGTCGAGCGTGAGCTCGCCCAGGTTCGCCACTTCGCCGCGATCGACCATCCCAACCTGGTCACGATCGAGGACATGGGCACGACGATGGACGTGCCGTACTTGATCATGGGCTACGCAGGCGAGGACACCCTCGCCCGCCGCCTCAAGGGTGGCGCGCTGTCCTCTGAGGACGCGCTGCTCTACTTCACCCAGGCTTGCAGGGGCGTGCTCGCCCTGCACGACCGGCGGCGGGTGCACTTCGACCTGAAGCCCTCGAACATCTTCCTGAAGGGCGAAGTCGCACGGGTGGGCGACTACGGTCTCTCGAAGCTGCTCACCGACGGGCGCATGACCCTGTCCTTCGGCCGCGGCACGCCCCAGTACATGGCGCCCGAGATCCTGCGCAGCCGCGCGGACCACCGGGCGGACATCTACTCGCTAGGCGTGATCCTCTACGAGAGCCTGGTCGGCAGGTTGCCCTTCGAGCCGGAGGCGGAAGGAGGGCTGATCCTGCGCGAAGAGGACACCCCGCCCGAGTTTCCGGACGACTTCCCCGGCGCGATGCGGCCCGCGGTGGAGCGCTGCCTGCGCCTCGCCGCGGATGATCGCTACGACGACGTCGGCGAGCTGCTCGAAGCCCTGGGCCAGACTGCCCGCCAGGGGGATTCGGTCACCCTGCCGCTGAAGGAGGCCGGGTCGCCCGTGGCCCACTCGGCGACGCCCGCGCGCGTCTCGACTTCCAGCACGAGCGAGCCGGACGAGCCGCCCACCCCCAAACCCGGCTCCGAGCTGCGCCAGACCGCCGCAGAGCTCGCCCGGGGCGCGGCGATGGTGGCCCGCGGTGTCTGGGACGGCCTGCGCTCGACCGGAGTCGAGGAGCCGCCGCCGCCGCCGCCCGCGGACAGTCCGCCGGG
>JAQBVH010000179.1 GCA_027623615.1 Planctomycetota bacterium
CACGTCGCTCCAGCGCAGCTCGTCCACGGCTACAGGTCCTCGAGCTTCTTGCCCGAGACCGCCTGCTTGACCACGTTGTCCATCAGGATCGCGGCCAGGGGCGTCGACGCTTCCTCGAGGCGGTCGCGTGCTGTCTGGATCGGCTTGAGATCGTCTTGCTCGGTCGCTGCTTGCGCCGCAACGCGCGCTTCCTCGAGGTCGTCGAGCGTCTCCTTGTCGAGGTGCTCCCGCGCCTGGTCGAAGTTCTTCTCGATCGCACGCAGCATGATCCCGATCTCCGCCTTGAGGTCCGCCGCGCGGCGCGCGTCGAAGTCCTCCTTGGCATTGTCGAAGCCCGCCTGGAGCATGCCCTCGACCTCGTCGTCGGTCAGGCCGTGCATCGGCTTGACTTCGATCGTGGACTCGACGCCGCTCGCCTTCTCCTTGGCCGTCACGGTCAAGACGCCGTCCGCGTCGATGTGGAAGCGCACGGCGATGCGCGGCATCCCCGCGGGCATCGCCGGCAGACCCGTCAGCTTGAAGCGCCCGAGCGTGCGGCAGTCGTCGGCCAGCTCACGCTCGCCCTGCAACACGCGAAAGTCGATCGCCGTCTGGCCGTCGACGTAGGTGGTGAACCCCTCGGTGTGGCTGCACGGCACGGTCGAGTTGCGCTCGATCAGCTTGGCCACCGCGCCGCCGACCGTCTCGATCCCGAGCGAGAGGGGCGTGACGTCCATCAACAGGATGTCCCGCGTGCCGCCCATCAAGACCTGCGCCTGCGCCGCGGCGCCGAGGGCGACGACCTGGTCGGGGTCGAGCTCGGTGTGGGGCTTGCGGCCGAAGAACTTCTCGACAGCAGCACGCACGGCCGGCACGCGGGTCGAGCCGCCGACGAGGACGACCTCGTTCACCGCGCTGGTTTCGAGCTCCGCGTCGGCGAGGGAGCGCGCGCAGCAGTCGATGCTGCGCTGGATCAGCGGGGCGATCAGCCCCTCGAACTCCTCACGGGTGATCGTGCGCCGCCAGCTCAGCCCGCTGCCGGGGAGCGACATGTGCAGGTCGTGCTCCGGGTCCTTCGACAGGGCCAGCTTGCACTTCTCCGCGGCCAGTCGCGCCGCCTGCAGGAAGGCGGGGTCGCGCAGCTCCTCCGGGCTGAGTTGACCCGCGAGCTCCGTGCGCGCCAAGTCCACCAGCAGCCGGTCGAAGTCGTCGCCGCCGAGTTGGGTGTCCCCCGAAGTGGCGAGCACCTGGAAGACGCCCTCCTCGATCGACAGGACCGACACGTCGAAGGTGCCGCCGCCCAAGTCGTAGACCGCCACGGTGCCCGCCCCCTTTTGGTCGAGGCCGTAGGCCAGGCTCGCGGCGGTGGGCTCGTTGACGATGCGCAGGACCTCGATGCCCGCCAGGCGCGCCGCGTCGCGGGTGGCCTGACGCTGGGGGTCGTCGAAGTACGCCGGCACGGTGATCACGGCGCTGACGACCTCGCCGTTCTCGAAGGCGGCCTCGGCCTGCTCACAGACCTTGCGTAGGATCAGGGCCGAGACCTCGGGCGGCGTGATCTTGCGGCCGCGCACCTCGATCTGGACGACCCCGTTCTCGTTCTCGCTGATCGCGTAGGGCAGGGTCCGGGTGTCGACCTCGAGGTCCGCGAGCCCGCGCCCCATGAAGCGCTTGATGCTGAAGATCGTGTTGGTCGGGTCGATCACCGCGCGGGCGCGGGCCTCGTGCCCGACGATCGGCGGGCCGCTCTCCGGGAAGTTGACGACCGAAGGTACGAGGGCTGGCTGGCCCTCGACGTGCAGGATCTGGGGACGGTCGTCCATCCAGATCGCTGGCAGCGAGTTGGTCGTGCCCAGATCGATGCCAATGACGATCTTCTTCTGGCGGTCGTCGATGACGTCGAGCTCGATGTAACCCATGACAAACGGAGTGGGATCTCAGGCGTTCGGCGTGCCGAAGCGCAGGTTGCGGATGCGGTAGAGAGCGCGCGACAGGTAGCGCACGGCGTTCAGGTCCTGGCGGATGCTGGTCAGCACGTCGGATCCGCGGGCGGGCAGGGGATCGAGGCGCGCGCCGATGGCCTGGAGGCGCTCCTCGTGTTTGCGGTGCAGCGCCGTGGCCAAGGACTCTAGCTTGCTGCGAGCCGGAGAGTCCTCCGCGCCCGCCTCGGCGTCGTCCATGACCTCGTTCCACTCCAGGACCTCCATCAAGAAGACCTGGGGCATCTTGCGCTCGTCCTTCTCGGTCGGGCCGCCCAGGTGCTGGATCAGCCCGTCGGCCCGCAAGAAGGGGTCGAGCAGGACCTCGAAGGCGTGATTCAAGGCAGCAGAGTTGCGCTCGGCCAGCTCGGACTGGCCTGGCACGCCCGCGTGGAAGTCGGGGTGGATGATGCGCCCGATGCGACGCAGGCGCCGCTTCAGGTCGTCCGGATCGATCGCCCAGCGGGGCTCGTACCCGAAGAGGTCGTAGGGACCAAGCTCGCCCCCTGGATCGAGGACGACCCCGCAGGCATCGCAGCCCAGCGGGGTCTCGAGCACGGCGCCGCAAGCGGAGCACGCGGACATCGCTGCGTCAGACGCTGAAGGACTCGCCGCAGCCACAGCTCTTGGCGGCGTTGGGGTTCGTGAACTTGAACCCGCGGCCCATCAAGCTCTCCTCGAAGTCGACGACGGTGCCGTTGAGGTAGAGGAAGCTCTTCGGGTCGCAGAAGACGATGACGCCGTCGACCTCGACGATCTGATCGGTCGGCTTGCGCTGGTCGTCGAAGCCCAGGGTGTAGGAGAAGCCGGAGCAGCCACCACCCTTGACGCCGACGCGCAGGCCGGTGCCGTCGGGCAGGTTCTGTTCGTCGATGATGCGGCGCACTTCGCTAACCGCGCGGTCTGAGAGGGAGACAGCCATGACTACTTGCTCGCTTGCTTGTCCTTGAAGTCCTGCACGGCGGCCTTGATCGCGTCCTCGGCCAGCACGCTGCAGTGGATCTTGACGGGGGGCAGGGCCAGCTCCTCGACGATCTCGGTATTCTTGATCTTGAGGGCTTCGTCGAGCTTCTTGCCCTTGATCCACTCGGTGGCCAGGGAGGAGCTCGCGATCGCCGAGCCGCAGCCGAAGGTCTTGAACTTGGCGTCCACGATCGTGTCGCCCTCGACCTGGATCTGCAGCTTCATGACATCGCCGCACTCGGGAGCGCCGACGACGCCGGTGCCGACCTCCTCGGAGTCCTTGTCCATGGAGCCGACGTTGCGGGGGTTGTTGTAGTGGTCGAGGACCTTGTCGCTGTAAGCCATCGGAGTATTGGGTCGTCGAGTGGGTCGGTGGAGGCAGGTTCGAAAGTCGGGAGGCTCGCGGAGCCGTTCAGCGGCCTCGCGAGTGAATCAGAGAGTGGATCAGTGAGCGGTCCAGTTCACGGTGGAGAGGTCGATGCCCTCCTTGACCATCTCGTACAGGGGCGAGAGATCGCGCAGCTTGTTGACAGCGCTGATCACCTGGTCGGCGGCGCGGTCGACCTCGTCCTCGGTCGTGAAGCGGCCGAAGCCGAAGCGGATCGAGCTGTGGGCCAACTCGTCGCCGACGCCCATCGCCTGCAGCACGTGGCTGGGCTCGAGGCTGGCCGAGGTACAGGCCGAGCCTGAGGAGACCGCGAGGTTAGGGATGCCCATGATCAAGGACTCGCCTTCGACGTACGCGAAGGACAGGTTCGAGCAGCCGGGCAACCGGTGCTCCTCGTCCCCGTTGACGTGCACGTGGTCGAGTGCAGCGAAGACCTTCTTCTCGAAGCGGGCGCGCAGGGCGATCGCGTGGGCGGCGTCCTGCTCGAGCTCCTGCTCGCACAGCTCGCAGGCCCTGGCCAGACCGACGATGCCCGGGACGTTGAGGGTGCCCGAGCGCATGCCGCGCTCGTGGCCGCCGCCGTCCATCTGGGCCACGAGGCGCACGCGCGGGTTGCGGCGGCGCACGTAGAGGCAGCCGACGCCCTTGGGACCATAGATCTTGTGGGCCGACATGCAGAGCAGGTCGATGTTGTCCGCTTGCACGTCGACCGGCACCTTGCCGACCGCCTGGGTCGCGTCGCAGAAGAAGAGCGTGCCCATATCATGGCAGAGGGCGCCGATCTCGCGCACGGGGTTGATCGTGCCGATCTCGTTGTTCGCCCACATGATCGCGACCAGGATCGTGTCGTCGCGCATGGCGGCGGCGACCTGCTCGACCGTGTGACGACCCTTGCTGTCGGGCGCGAGGTAGGTCACCTCGACACCATGCTTCTCCAGGTGCTTGCAGGTGTCGAGCACGGCCTTGTGCTCGGCCTCGCTCGTGATGATGTGCTTGCCCTTCGAGGCGTACATCTCGACGACACCCTTGAGGGCCAGGTTGATCGCCTCGGTCGAACCCGAGGTGAAGACGATCTCCTTGGGGCTCGCGCCGATCAGGGACGCGATCTGTCCGCGGGCGGCGTCGACCGCCTTCTCGGCTTCCCAGCCGAACGCGTGGCTGCGGCTGGCCGCGTTGCCGTACGCGTTCTGGAAGTACGGGAGCATCGTCTCAAGGACGCGGGGATCGACCGGGGTCGTGGCCTGGTAGTCGAGGTAGATGGGCGTGGTCATCGGATCAGGCAGCGGGCTGGTCGCCCAGGGGAGAACTCAGCGGAGAGCCGGCGGCCGCCAGGAGGTCGGCCGGGGTGAGCGAAGGGTTGGCCAGGGAGCGCAGGGTAGTGCCTTCGAGCAAGGCCCAGATGCCCTGGCGCAGTCGGGTCAGAGGGGAGCGGATGGGGCAGACGGGCTGGACCTCGCACTGGCCGCGCGCGTTCGAGGCGCCCAGGTCCTGGCAGCTGGTCAGGGTCGGCGCGCCCTCGAGGGCGGAGATCACCTCGCCGAGGGTGATCTGCCCGGCGCCGCGGGCCAGCCAGTACCCGCCGGCGGCGCCGCGCTGGGACTCGACGATCCCGGCTCGGCCCAGATCCTTGAGGGACTCGGCAAGCACGCGTTTGGGCAGGGGGAAGCGCTCCCCGATCTCACGCACGGGCACAACCCGCCCCTCGCTGTTCGCGAGGTGCAGGAGCGCGATCAGGCCGTACTCCGTTCGCTTGGTGAGCTGCAGCATGGGTCGTGGGGAGGTCCCGGCGGCAATTGGCACCAAATGGGTGCTAATTGGGTGCCGAAAGGTGCCCGCGAGACGGTTAGATGGATACCTACCACCTGCGGGCTGCCCTATATTGTACGTTCATCGTCCGATTGGTCCACCCCCCTGGACGAAAAACCTCTCGTCCACGGAAGGGTCACTCCTGAACGGGGTGCCCTCAAGGGCCCCGGGTCCCTGGTCGATAGCCAGAGCATGGCCGACCACCAGATCGTCTGCTTCCACTGCGGTCAGCAGGTAGGGGACCCACCGCGCATGAACCTGGTGGAGGGTGAGCCCTGCATTCCGTGCGCGGAGCGGCTGCTCGAGACCCTGCCCGGGATCTTCCACACGCCCTACGAGACCGTCGAGGAGGCCGCGGAACTCGCCAAGACTGCGGCCCAGGTCGAGCGGGACGAGGTCGGTCTTGACGGCAGCGACGAGGGCGCCGACTACGAAGAGGCCTGAGCCTCCACCTCGAGCTGCGCCCGGAGATCCTCCGGGAGGTGCCGAGGCCGCCGGGTGCTGAGGTCGATGCAGGCGAGCTCGATCATCCCTTCCAGCAGCTCCGCGCCGTCCGCGGGGCGCTGGATCCCGTAGCCGAACCGGATCGAGGCCGAGCGCAGCCGCTCCAGCTGGACCGAGACCTCGAGCTCGTCCTCGTAGAACGCGGGCGCCAGGTAGCGCAGCTCAGCGCGTCGCACGGGGAGGCCCACGCCAGCGGCCTCGATCGCGCCGTAGGGCACACCGAGGGCCGCCATGTACTCCGTGCGCGCCTCCTCGAGGTAGGCGAGGTGGTTCGCGTGGTGGACGACGCCCATCTGGTCGGTCTCGCCGTAGCGAACCTTGAGGCGGTGCATGTAGGCCATGGCCGCGAATTGTAGGGTCATGGGCTGGTTTCAGCGCTCGCAGCGAGCCCTCCCTTCCGTGCCCTAGCCTCGGCTGTTAGAACCTGCACCCCCATGGTCTCCTCCCAGGAACGCACAGGCCCGGGCGACCCGACCGTCGCCCTGCTCCTGACCTGGTTCGTGCCGGGTGCGGGTCACCTGTACCTGGGCAAGGTGAAGCTGGCCGTGGTGGCCTTCCTCCTGATCGAGGGCCTGTACTTCCTGGGCTACGTGCTCTCCGAGGGGCTGTTCCTCAACGTCCTACCCGCCGAGATGCGCGGGATGTTCGCGGGCATGCTGGCGCCGGAGGTGGGCAACATGAGCGCCCTGCTCCTGCACATGCGCACGATCGGGTTCCTCGACCAGCCCCAGGTGTGGCCGTCGAACATGGACCTGGGCATGACCCTGACCGCCGCCAGCGGCGTGCTCAACTTCGTGTTGATGTCGAAGGCACACCTCGACGCGCGCGGCGTGAAGGTCGAGCGGCAGATCGACCCTGCCGGCGCCGCCGCGCTCTCGTGGCTCGTGCCGGGGCTCGGTCATTGGCTGCAGGGACGTCGCACCCGCGCCGTGGCAGTGTTCGGGATGCTGGTGGGCTTGTTCCTGATCGGCTGTGTGCTCGCGGAGGGCGCCAACCTCGACCGGGAGCGCCACTTCTACTACTGGGCGGGCCAGTTCCTGCTCGGGCTCCCCGCCATCGTGGCCGAGTTCGTTCACGGCCACGCCCGTGTCACCCAGGAGATCCGCTACGTCGACGCGGGCATCGTGCTCGGCTGTGTGGCGGGCATGTTGAACATCCTGG
>JAQBVH010000180.1 GCA_027623615.1 Planctomycetota bacterium
GGGATTACGGCGCCGGGATTACGGCGCCGGGAGTACGGCGCCGCAATCCCACCCACCCGGCTACCCATCCTTGGCCTCGCGCGCTTCCTGCTCGGCCTCGGCGGCGGCCTCAAGGGCCTCCTGGGCGGCGACGACCGCTTGCTTGTGCTCGCTCCAGCGCGCCACGCCGGTCGCGTCCCCGAGGTCGGTGTGGAGCGCGACCAGCAGCTCGATCAGGTCCTCGTGCTGGACCACCCGGGCCACCTGCTCCGCCAGCGCGCGGGCAGCCTCCGGGCCCGCCTGCTCCCTCACGCGGCGGACCACCTCGGTCACCCGCTCGACGTGCAGCTTGTGGGCGGAGAGCAGGGCGCATTCGATGGCGTGGGCTTCGACCTCGAGGCCCGCCTCGCGCGCGGCGTCGATCACCCACAGCTGCTTCGAGGGCGAGAGGTCCTCCGCCGCGGCCAGCGCCACCAGGCGCTGCGCCGCCTCCGCCGCGGCGTCGGTCTCACCCATCGCGACCAGGCGGCGGATGATCAGGGCCAGCGCGTCGACCGCGGTCGAGGAGTTCATGCGCTCGTCCGCCATCCAGGTGGCGATCCGGTCCGCGGCGCCGATGTGCCAGTCCCGGGCCCGGTCCCAGTCCCCCTCCCACTCCCGCGGGAAGAGCTTCTTCAGGTCGACGTGGCTCAGGTAGCCGTAGTTCTGCGGCCACAGACGGAACCACGGATCGTCCACGTTCGTGAACAGCTCGGGGTCCATCTTGGCGACCGCGTACTCGAGCGCGACCAGCGCCTGGTCGATCTCGTTCGCGCGCGCGAACAGGTACGCGGCCTCCTTCGCGCTGCGACGGCGCAGGCCGGTCGAGGGGTCGATCGCCGCCTCGCACATGACCCGTCCGAGCGCGAGCGCCTCGTCCGGGCCGTACATCTCGGCCCAGGTGGTCAGCGCCAGGGTCTCGAAGGTCTCGCGCTGCCAGCGCGCCTTGCCCGGGTTGGCGTAGGTCAGGATCGCCTCGACGACCTCGTCGCGGGCGGCGCCCTCGAGGTGCTCCTTGGCCTCCTTGACCAGCTCGTGAGCGTTGAGGGGCTGCGGCCCGTCGAAGGCGAAGCGATTCACCGACGAGGTCTGGGTCGCGCACCAGCGGTAGAGGCGCACGGCCTCCGCGAGGCGGCCCTCGCGACGGTGCATGCCCGCCAGCCGGCGCACCTGCTGCCCGTCGATCGGGTTCGCCGCGCCGACCAGGTCGTCGAGCACCGCGCGCACGCGCTCGTCCGCGAGCTCGGGGTGCCGGTCGAGGAGCGAGAGCAGGAGCACCTGCTCGACCCGGCCGCCGGTCTCACCGGAGACCGCCGCGAGCAGCTCGTCCATCAAGGCCTGCGGCGCTTCGCTCGCGAGGCGCGCGACGAGCAGGCCCTCGAAGAACGGCTGGTAGCCATCGATCTCGCGGGCTTCGAAGCTGCGCGCGAAGCGGCGCATCTCGTCGGCGCCCCAGGACTCCGCGGCCAGGACCTCCCAGGCGTTCGTCGCCTCGGGTCGCTCCTCGGAGTCCTCCTCGCGGAAGCTCGAGAGGCCGCCGCGGTAGACGAGCTTCTCTTCAGCCTCGGCCTCGTCCTCCTCCTTGGGAAGCTCGGGCCAGTTCAGGCGCGCGAGGCGCCCGTAGCCCCAGCCGTAGTAGGCGAAGCCATAGGGATCGGTCTGCTCGCCCTTCCTGAAGTCGCGCCAGAGGCGGCGCAGGGTCTGCCGCGCGTCGCCCGTGTCCTGCTCATCCACGAAGGCCTCATGGACGCGCTGGATGGTGGCCGGCTTCTGACGGCGCGGGTCGTTCTTCTGGGTGCTCGCGCCGCCGCCGTAGCGCACGCCGTTGATGATGACCATGCTGCCCGCGGGCAACACGAAGCCTGCCGGATAGCCAGGAATGCCGCTGCCGCCTGCGTCCTCGTCCTCGGGCAACGCGTCGTGCTTCTCGCGCGCGGCGAGGGCCTTGATCGGATTACGCAGGCCGGACCAGGTGTTCATCAACTGCCGCTGCCACTGGCGCTTGTCGGGCTCGAGCTCGGCGATGCGCTCGAGGGTCGCGAGGGCGTCCATGGGTCGGCCGATGCGCTGGTAGAAGTTGCGCAGCTTGTCGAGCAGCTCGACCTCCTCGGGCTGGTCCGCGACGGCCTTCAGGTAGGCGGCGAGGGTCGCCTCGTCGTCACCAGCGGCCTGCACCAGGTCGAGGCGCTGCTGCGCGAGCTCGACCGTCGGCGCGCGCTCACCGGTCGCCTCGTCGAAGGCGGCCAGCAGGGTGGTCAGGTGCTCCGGCAGCAGGTCCATGTGCACCCGGTTGCGCACGTTGCGCGCGTCGTACTCGTTCGGTGGTGCATCGAGGGAGTCGACGTACACCGCGGCCGCGAGCTGCACGGCCTCGTCGAGGTGCCCCTGCTTGAACTCGAGGATCCAACCTAGACCGCGTACGTTCCAGTCGCGCGGCTTCTTGTTGGCCAGCGCCACGTGCATGCGCCCGAGCAGCTCGAGGTCGTCGTTCTCCTCCCAGAGCTGACGGATGTAGTAGACGAAGAAGTCGTCGGCCTCGGCGAGGGCCTCCTCGAAGGCGTCCCCCACGAAGCCAGCCAGCTCGTCGCCGAGGGGCTCGTTGACCTCGTTGAGCAGGCGCAGGAGGAAGCCGGTCTTCTGGGTGGCCTGGATCTTCGACCAGACCGAACGCAGCGCGCCAGCGCGCTCCTCCTCGGGCAGGAGCACGAGCACCGGTCCCAGGCCCCAGCCATAGCCTCGCTCGCCGTAGCCGTCGAGCAGCTCGGCGATCTGCTCCTGGGACAGGAGCGGGTCGTCGAAGATCGACTGGAGCTTGGGCAGCATCGGCACGAAGTTGGCCGCCTTCTCGGGCTCCTCGAGGACCAGGGAAATGAAGTACTGGTAGAGCGCGAGGCGCTCCTCGTCGGGCAACGCAGCGCCGGCGCGCTCGAGGATCGGCTCGAGCTCGTACTGGCTCGTGCCGCTCTTGACCTGGATGCGCACCCACTGGCGACCGAGGGACAGCATCAACCCGGTGTCGTCGAGCACCTGCGCGGCGGAGAAGAGCACCTGCATGCCCGGGAGCTCCTCGCGCGTCACGCTGCCCAGGTCGACCCGGCGCAGGATCGCCTCGACGCCCTCGCTGTCGCCCACCGCGAGGCGCGGCAGCAGGAGGCGCGTGGCCTCGCCCAGCGGCACCAGACGCACCGCGTCGTCCGCGGTGCCCTCGCCGACCAGGAAGCGCAGCTTGCGGGTCACCTCTTCGGGGCGACCGGACTCCTCGATCAAGCGGCGACCCGAGCCGACCAGGCCCCAGGTCACGCGCTCCTGCACGAGGGTCTCGAGCAGGCCCTCGTCCTTGGAGAACGCCGTCAGGAGGCGCAGGTCGAGCTGATCCGCCTCCTCGACCCTGCCCGACGCCAGCGCCAGGCGGCGGTGGTGCTGGGCGCGTCGCAGCAGGCGCGGGTGCAGGGCGAGCTCCTCGAGCACGGTGCCCTCTCCGACACCCGCCTCGAGATCGGTCAGGTCGCGCAGGGCGGCCGCGAGCTCGGCCTCGATCAGGCCCGTCGCGTCGGCTTCGGTCATCGTGGCGAGCAGCCCCTTGCGCACGCGCGCGTGGTGCTGGTCGTAGTCGTCGACGTTGCGCGCGCGCCACCAGGAGAAGGGGTCGTCGTCCTCCTCCTCGGCCTTGCCCGTGCGCAGGGGCCGGCGCTGATGCAGCAGCTCCATGGCGCGCACGTAGAGCGCGAGGGCGCGCTCGTCCTTGCCGAGCTGCTCGCACAGCTCGGCCACCTTGGCCATCAAGCCCACGTCGGTGGCCTGGGAGACGAGCACGCGCTCGTACTCGGTCAGGGCCTCGGCGGGATAGCCCTGTTCGTCGAACAAGCCGGCGGCCTGGCGCTGCAGGCGGGCGTAGTCGGGCTGGTCGCTGGCCAGCCGGAAGGTCTTCGCGGCGTTCTTGATCTCGCCGGCGCGCAGGAAGGACTCGCCCAGGTCCAGGTAGACCTGCGGCGGCACGATCTCGGACAAACCGATCAGGCGGCGGCCGTAGGAGAGCTGAGCCTGCTCGTCCTCGCCGCCGATGGCGGCCAGGTCCATCAGCTCGCGCAGGAGCGACGGGCGCCGGGTGCCGGCGATCGGCAGGGCGTTTTCCAGGGCCACCATCTGCGCGTCGCGGTCGTCGAGCTCCTCGGACAGGTCCGAGTAGAGCTGGAAGAGGTACATCTTCCCCTCGCGGCCCGCGAGGCGCTCGAGCACGATGCGCCGCGCCCAGCGCAGGGTCTCGCTCGGCGCCTCCATGTTCAACAGGCCGTCGACGGCGATCGTGAACAGGTCGTCCTTGTCCGCGATCTCCAGCATGTGCTGGAACAGACCGATCGCCTCGGAGGTGCGACCGACGTCCTTCATCACGTTGGCGAGCAGGAGCAAGCTGTCGATGCGCTCGGGGTGGCGCGCGATGCCCTTGCGGTAGGCGACCATGGCCTCCTCGCGCATGCCGGCGATCGCGAGCACGCCGGCCTCGAACTCGTCGCCCGAGGAGTCCGACTCGAGCTCCTTCAGGCGCGCGAGCACGACCCGCGCCTCGTCCGGCTTGCCGCGCTCGAGCATGCTCATCGCGAGCTGGCGCAGGTACTCGCCCTCGTTCTCGGCGTCGATCGCCATCAGCTCGCGGACCGTGTCCTCGTAGCGGGCGTAGTCCGTGCAGGAGACGTAGACGCGAGCCTTCTCCTCGAGGATGTCCTTCACCTCGCCGCCGGTCTGCTTCATGAACTCCTCGATCACCTCGGTGGCGGAGACCGAGTCCCCGACCTTGGTGTAGAGGCGCACGAGCAGCCCGCTCTCGCGCTTGTTCGCCGTGCCCGCCACGAGCTTGCGCTCGAGGTCGATGGCCACATCGGCGAGGGTGCCCAGGCGCGAGGCCACGGTCATCAGCCGGTCCTCGACGTAGCGGCGGCGCGGCACGGACTCGACCCGCTCCCACAGGGCGAGCCAGGCGGTCATGGCCTCCTCTTCGCGGCCCACCTCGGAGTAGAGCCAGGCGAGGCGCATCGACATGTCCTCGCCCTGGGTCTTGTCGGGTCGCGCCTGCTCGAGGCCGAGGAAGATGTCCAGGGCGCGCTCCTGCAGGCCGAGGCGCTCGTAGCACTCGGCCAGGTCCATGCGCACGCCGTGATCGGCCGGAGCGACGTCGTCGAGTCGGCGCAGCGCCTGTTCCGCGTCGGGCAGGCGGCCGCGGTCGGAGTGCAGGCCGTAGAGGAAGAGCAGCGCCGGGTAGGCGTAGTCCGTGCCGTCGATGCACGCCTCGGCGCACTCGATCGCGAGCCCGTCGAGCCCGAGCCCCATCAGCGCCTCGGCGCCGGTCAGGGTCTCGATGTCCACCGGCGCGTCCACGAAGGGGCGCCAGACGGCGACGGCAGCCTCGCGGTCGCCGTTCTCCAGGTAGAAGCGCGCGAGCCCTTCGCTCCAGAGCACCGTGCGCGGCTCGAGCTCGATCAAGGAGCGGAACTCGGCCACCATGCGCTGCTCCTGTCCGGCGTCGCGGAACATCTCGAGCAGCTCGCGGCGCTCGGCGCGCTCGAAGTCCTCCTGGCCGTCCGCGGTGAACAGCGCGATCGCCTCCTCGGTCCGGTCGAGGTCGCGCAGGAGCTCGATCCAGCGACTGCGGTGGGCCTCGGAGAGGTCGCGGGTCCCCGCGAAGCGCTCGTGGAGCGCGTCGAGGCTGTCGTCGAGCCGGTGCGCTTCGACGAGCACCGCCAGGGAGTAGGCCCGGTCGCGCGTCAGGGTCGCCGCGCGCGAGGCGCGCCAGGCGAAGTCCTTGGCCTGCTCGGCATCCTCGGCGCGCACGGCCCACTCGGCCAGGCGCACGAGGTCGCGGAACATGGGCGTGCCCTCTTCCTCGGTCGGCAGGTAGAGCTCGATCGCGTCCGCGGGCCGCCCGAGCAGCGCCAGCACGATGGCGGCGCGGTTGCGAAACTCGCGCGGCTGTCCCGCCTGTCCCGCGAACTCCGCGAGCGCGTCCTTGTGCTCGGGCCCGCGCTCCATCGTCATGAGCGCGAGTCGCAGCTGCAGCCGGCGCGAGAGCTCGGCGTCCTCACTGCCCGCGAGGATCTCCTCGTAGAGCTCGATCGCCTCGTCGGTCCAGTCGATCGCGTCGAGGAGGAGCGCGTAGAGCAGCCGGGTGCCCTGATCCGCGCCCTCGTCGATCAGCGGCTTGAGCAGCGCGCGCGCGGTGGTCAGATCGCCCGCCCGCCAGAGCACCTGCGAGGCGAGGCGCGTCGCCGCGTCGTCGCCCTCGTCGCTGAGCCCCTCCAGGTAAGCGAGCAGCGCTGCGTGGTCGCCATGGGCCAGGATGGCCTGGTCGTAGAGGGCGTGAAGATCGGGCGCCGGCTCCTGCAGGGCCCGCTCGGCGGCGGCGCGGACGTCGGGGTCGAGGACGTCCTGGGCGAACAGGGGCGCGGCGAGGAGCGTGACGAGGAGGAGGATGCGCATTCGGGTCGTCCCGGCGATCGACGCGGGGAGGCCGATGATACGCGCGGACCGTGGTGGGCACTGCTCCCGGTCCGATGGAGACGGTAGGGATCCGGTTGGATTTGCGCGGCGTGGTGCGCTTTGGCATGAAGACATCCGCTCCCCCCTCCTGTTGGTCCGATCGGCGGCCAGCGCGTCCACCAGGCGGCGTCGCGCGCGGCCTACGACACGACCCGGCCCGGTCAGCTCGGGCACGTCGTGCCGGGCGTGTTGGCGCGCTACGACCTGCCGGATCTCGAACGGGC
>JAQBVH010000181.1 GCA_027623615.1 Planctomycetota bacterium
GGTGCAGCTGATGCGCATCCTGCCCGCCTTCGAGGAGCACGAGGTCGTGCTCGTCACCGTCAACCAGGGTGACCTCGACGCACACCCCGAGCACCGCGGCCACGTCGTGCCCGACGCGACGCGCTGGAACAAGTTCAGGCTCGTGCAGCTCGCGCTGCAGCTCCTGTGGATCGTGCTGAGGGAGCGGCCCGCCTTCGTGGTCACCACCGGCGCCGCGCCCGGCTTCCTCGCCCTGCGCCTCGCGAAGCTCTGCGGCAGCAAGACCGTCTGGATCGACAGCATCGCCAACGTGCAGGAGCTCTCGCTGTCGGGCCGCAAGGCGGGCAAGTTCGCGGACCTGTGGCTGACCCAGTGGGAGCACCTCGCGCGCCCCGAGGGTCCGCGCTACATGGGAGCCGTGCTATGAGCAGGGTCTTCGTGACCGTAGGAGGACAGATGCCCTTCGACCGCCTGATCGGGCTCGTGGACCGGTGGGCGGCGCGGACCGAGCACGAGGTCTTCGCGCAGACCGGTGCGGCGGGCATGCGGCCCGAGCACATGCCGTTCGCGCCGAGCCTCGCGCCGGCCGCGTATCGCGAGGCCTTCGCGGCGGCCGACCTGATCGTCGCCCACGCGGGCATGGGCACGATCCTGACCGCCCTGCAGATGGGCAAGCCGCTGCTCGTGCTCCCGCGCCACGCGGACCGGGGCGAGACGCGCAACGACCACCAGATCCACACGGCGCAGCACTTCGCCCAGCGCGAACTCGTGACCGCAGCGCTGACCGACGAGCAGCTGACCGCCGCCCTCGAGCGCATCGAGGACCTCAGCGTGCCCCTGCTGCGCATCGGCGATCACGCCACCGACGAGCTGCTCGGAGGCCTCGGCGGCTGGCTGCGGGACAACGGGCGCCGCGCCGGATGAGCACCGTCAGCATCCTCGTCGTCAGCTACAACACGCGTGAGCTGACCCTGGAGTGCCTGCGCTCGGTGTTCGCGCACACGCGCACCGACTTCGAGCTGATCGTGGTCGACAACGACTCCCAGGACGGCTCGGCCGACGCGATCGAGGCGGAGTTCGGCGCGCGAGTGCGCCTCATGCGCAGCGCGGAGAACCTCGGCTTCGCGGGCGGGAACAACCTGGCGGCCCGCCAGGCGCGCGGAGAGTTCGTGCTGCTGCTCAACCCGGACACCGAGCTGCGCTCCCCGGCGATCGACGCGCTGGTCGCCTACGCTCGCCAGGAGCGCCGCGCCGGGCTCTGGGGCGGTCGCACGACCTTCGCCGACGGCAGCCTGAACCCGGGCTCCTGCTGGTCGCGGCCGACGCCGTGGACGACCCTCTGCTACTCGCTCGGCCTGACACGCTCGCCGATCCTCAAGGGATTCTTCGACCCCGAGCGCCTGCCGACCTACGGGCGGGATGAAGCGCGGGAGGTCGACGTGGTCTCGGGCTGCTTCCTCCTGCTCACGCGTGCGCTCTGGGAGGAGCTCGAGGGCTTCGACCTGCGCTTCCACATGTATGCCGAGGACGTGGACCTGTGCCTGCGTGCCCGGGTTCGCGGCGCTCGCCCGCGGGTCACGCCGACCGCGACGCTCGTGCACCACGGCGGCGCCTCGGAACGCGCTCCGGCGCAGAAGACGATCCGCCTGTTCCGCGCCAAGGTGCAGCTGTTCGACAAGCACTGGTCGCGCTCCGCCGCCGGCCTCGGAAGGCGGCTTCTCGTCCTGGGATCGGCCCTGCGCTGGCTCGCCTGCACGGTCCTCGTCAAGGCCCGCCTGGTACGCCCCGAGGCCGGCGCGAAGTGGCGCGAGGTGTACGCCAAGCGTGATGAGTGGACGCGCTCGGAAGCGGCCTGATTCGCGAGGCCCAGGGCCGCGGGAGAATCGTCGCGGGGGGCGACTGCTTGGGCTAGGGTGGTCGCCGCACCATGCGCACCTCCCGCCTGCTTCTCCCCCTGGTACTGGCCCTGCCCGTCTCGGCCCAGGCTGTCGACGACGCCTACTTCGAGCAGCAGGTCCTCCCGATCCTCGAGGCCCGCTGTTTCGAGTGCCACGGCCCGCGCGCCGACGTGAAGGCGGGGCTGCGGCTGACGTCCCTCGAGCGGGTGCATCGCGGCGGGGACAGCGGCGCGTCGGTCGATCTCGAGCGCCCGCAGGCTTCACGCCTGCTGCGCATGCTGTCCTACGCCACCGAGTACGAGCGCATGCCGCCGGAGGGCAAGCTGCCGGACGCCGAGCTCGCCGTGCTGACCGCCTGGATCAAGGCCGGCGCGCCCTGGAGCGCGAACGTCACGATCGAGGTCGAGCAGGAGCACGAGGTCAAGCGCCTGACCAAGGGCGACGGGCTCGAGGGCTGGGCCTATCAGCCGGTCGTGCGACCGGAGAGGCCGCCGTACGGCGCGGCGGAGTGGACCCGCAGCCCGCTCGACGAGTTCATCGTCAGTAGGCTCGAAGCCGCGGGACTCGGACCCGCCCCCGAGGCCGACAAACGCACGCTCCTGCGCCGCGTCACGTATGACCTGACCGGCCTGCCCCCCACGGAGGAGGAGCTCGCCGCCTTCCTGGCGGACACCGACCACCGCGCCTTCGAGCGGGTCGTCGAGCGCCTGCTGGCCTCTCCCGGCTACGGCATCCGCTGGGGTCGCCACTGGCTCGACCTGATGCGCTACGCGGAGACGAACGGCTACGAGCGTGACTCGAACAAGCCGTTCATCTACCGCTACCGCGACTACGTCATCGACGCGTTCAACGCAGACAAGCCCTACGACCGCTTCCTGATCGAGCAGCTCGCCGGTGACGAGCTGCCCGACGCGAACACCGAGTCGATCATCGCGACGGGCTACAACCGGTTGATGGTCTGGGACGACGAGCCCGGCAACGGCCGGCTGCAAGCGCGCTACGACATCCTCGACGACCTCGTGCGCTCGACCTCGGAGGGCATGCTCGGCATGACCCTCGGCTGCGCGCGCTGCCACGACCACAAGGGCGACGACCTCAGCGCGGTCGACTACTACTCGTTCATGGCCTTCTTCGAGGGCCTGGAGGACATCCGCGCCAGCGGCAACCTGGTGGACGTCTCCACGCCCGAGGAGCAGCGCGAGCTCGAGGCAGCCGTCAGCGCGTATCACGCGCGCATGGACGAGCTCAACGAGGGCATCGCGGCGATCGAGCAGGACTTTCGCCGCAAGGCGCTGACCGGCGGCGTCGCGTCCGGGCTCTCGGACCTGAAGTACCGCTTCTATCGGGACAGCTGGAGCGAGATCCCCGACTTCGACATGCTGCTGCCCGAGGACGAGGGCGAGCTCCCCTCTGGCCTGTTCGATCTGTCCCCCGCCACGCGCAACGAGGCCTTCGGGTTCGTGTTCGAGGGACGCCTGAGCGTGCCGGTCACGGGCACCTACCGCTTCACCCTCGACTCGGACGACGGGTCGCGCCTCTACCTCGACGGCGAGGCCGTGGTCGAGCGTGACGGGCATCATCCCCTCGGCGAACCGCAGACCGTCGAGCTCGAGCTGACCGCCGGCAGCCACCCGATCCGCCTCGACTACATCCAGGGCGGCGGCGGCTTCGCCCTGGTGCTGGACTGGGAGCCGGTCGGCGCCGACGTGTGGCTGTACACCGAGGCCGACCCCGGGCCGGGCTGGGAGGGGGAAGCCTTCGACGCCAGCGCCTGGAACGAAGGCCCCGGCGGCTTCGGACCCGGCGGCGGCACGGAGTGGTCGACCCCGGGCATTTGGCTTCGACGCACGTTCGAGTGGGACGGCCAGAACGCGGCCGACCTGGCCCTGCTTGTCAAGCACGACGAAGACGTCGAGGTCTTCCTGAACGGCGTGCGCGCCTTGCGCAAGGGCGGCTACCAGAACCACTACTCGGTCGAGCCCGTGAGCGCAGAGGCCCGCGCGGCCGTGCGCCAGGGCAGCAACGTGATCGCCGTGCACTGCCGCCAGACGACGGGCGGGCAGTTCTGTCACGTGCGACCGATCCACGAGTCGGACACCCTGGGCAACAAGCTCGAGGACCTCGTCAAGGGACGCCGCTCCCTGTCGGCCTCCTCGGCGCCCGACCAGGAGCAGGACATCGCGCGCCAGATCGAGCGCGACGGCGAGAGGCACCTGGGCAAGGAGGAGTTCGAGCGCTGGCGCGAGTTGCGCAAGCAACGCGACCAGCACCGCCGCCGCGGCGTGCCCCGGGCCTCGAACATGGCCAACGCAGCCACCCCGCGCACACCGCATCCGCCCCAGATGCACGTCCACGTGCGCGGCAGCGTGCACGTCCAGGGCAAGCCGGTCGAGCCGGCGTTCCCGGCAACGCTGGGCTTCCCGACGCCCGACCTGGGCCCGCTGCCCGAGGGCGCGCGCAGCTCCGGTCGCCGCCTGGCCCTCGCGCGGTGGATCGCGAGCGAGGACAACCCGCTCACCGCGCGGGTGATGGTCAACCGCATCTGGCAGCACCACTTCGGGCGGGGCATCGTGCCCTCGACCAGTGACTTCGGCGAGCTCGGCGAGCGACCGACCCACCCGGACCTGCTCGACTGGCTGGCGGTGGAGTTCATGGAGAGCGGTTGGAGCATCAAGCACATGCACCGGGTCATGCTGCTCAGCTCCACCTACCGCATGGCCTATCGCCCCGGGGACGCCACCACGGCGAACGTCGACCCGAACAACGACCTGCTCTGGCGCACGCGCATGCGGCGCCTCTCGGCCGAAGAGGTGCGCGACTCGGTCTTGTGGCTGACCGGCAAGCTCAACCCCCAGATGGGCGGCGAGAGCTTCTTCTCGCTGGTCTCCGAGGAGGCACGCGCGACGTCCTCGCAGCCGGGCAACGTCTGGGGCAACTCCTCCGAGGAGCAGCGCCTGCGGCGCAGCGTCTACATCAAGGTCAAGCGCTCCCTGGGCACGCCCCTGCTCCAGGCCTTCGACCAGGCGGACACGGACAACCCCTGCCCCGAGCGCTTCACGACCACCCAGCCCGGCCAGGCCCTGGCCCTGCTCAATGGTGAGTTCAGCCAGGTGCGCAGCGCGGACGTGGCCAGGCGTCTCGAGGAGGAGCTGCCGGGCGACCTGCGCGGTCAGCTCACGCGCCTGCTCGAGCTGGCCCTCTCCCGCCCCGCTGACGACGCCCACCTGGCGGAGCTGGCCGACTTCCACCGGGAGCTGCGCGAGGACCATGGCCTCGACGCCCAGCGCGCCCTGGCCAACTGCTGCCTGCTCGTGATCAACCTCAACGAGTTCGTCTACCTCGACTGATGCACAAGAGCACCACACGCCGCGACGTCCTGCGCTCCTCGGGCGCCCTCGCCTCCCTCTCCCTTGCCGGTCCGCTGGCCGCGACGCCCGGACTGCGGGTGGACGACTACGTCGGCCCGATGACCGCGCGCCAGCCGCACCTGCCGGGCAAGGCCAAGTCGGTCATCTTCCTGTTCATGTACGGGGGCCCGAGCCACGTCGACACCTTCGACTACAAGCCGGACCTCTACCCCCTCGACGGCAAGACGATCGACGTCAAGACCCGCGGCCGCGGCGGCGCCAAGAACCAGGGCCGCGTCGTCGGACCCAAGTGGTCGTTCCAGCCCTACGGCGAGTGCGGCAAGTACGTCAGCCAGCTGTTCCCGAACGTCGCGCAGCACGTGGACAAGATGTGCTTCGTGCACTCGATGTACGCGGACTCGCCGATCCACGGTTCGGCGATGCTGATGATGAACTCGGGCAGCCTGCTCAGCGGGCGTCCGAGCATGGGTTCCTGGGTGACCTACGGCCTGGGGACGCAGAACCAGGACCTGCCCGGCTACGTGGTCATGCTCGACCCGAGCGGCGGGCCGATCTCGGGCGCGAAGAACTGGACCTCGGGCTACATGCCGGCGGCCTACCAGGGCGTGGTCGTGCGCACGACCGGCAACCCGGTCTTCGACCTGCACCCCACCGGCGACACGACCCGCGCGATGCAGCGCCGCATGCTGGACCGGCTGCGCGACCTGAACGACGAGCACCTGCGGCGGCACGCGGACAACACCGAGCTCCAGGCGCGCATCGCGAGCTACGAGCTGGGCTACCGGTTGCAGGAGACCGCGCCCGAGGCCTTCGACGTGATGAGCGAGTCCGAACAGACGCGCAGCATGTACGGGCTCGAGCAGGAGCGCACCTTCGACTTCGGTCGCAAGTGCCTCATCTCACGGCGCATGGTCGAGCGCGGCGTGCGCTTCATCCAGGTCTACTCCGGCGGCCACCACAACGACAACAACTGGGACGCGCACGGCGACCTGGTGATCAACCACGAGCGTCACGCGGGCAACACGGACAAGCCCATCGCGGGCTTGCTCGCGGACCTCGAGCGCACGGGTCTGCTCGACGAGACCCTGGTCGTCTGGACCGGCGAGTTCGGTCGCCAGCCCACCGCCGAGTACGCCAAGGGCACGGGCCGCGACCACAACTCCTACGGCTTCACCCTCTGGATGGCCGGCGCCGGCATCAAGGGCGGCATTTCGATCGGCCAGACCGACGAGCTCGGCAGCGCCGCGGTGGTCGACCGCTACCACGTCAAGAACCTGCACGCGACGATCCTGCACACCCTCGGCTTCGACCCCAACGGCCTGACCTACCGCCACGCGGGCCTCGAGCAGCGCCTGGTGGGAGTCGAGGGCGCCGAGCCCTTCAAGAACGTGCTCTCCTAGAGTTTGCGCCACAGGTGCAAGCTCCGCGCGTCGCACCGTCAGGTGCGGCGCCCAGAAACCTTCACGCCTCCGAAGGAGGCATGGGCGGCCCCAACGG
>JAQBVH010000182.1 GCA_027623615.1 Planctomycetota bacterium
GGGCTGATCGGGACGGCGCAGAGCGAGCGGGCGCGCTGGAGATTCGCGCGGGCTCCCTTCCAGGTCCAGCCACGACCGGGGGGTGTCGAACCCGCCTTCCCCAGCGAGCGCGAGCTGCCCGGCACGGGCCGCCTCAGCCCGACGATCCAGTCGACCCCCGCCCAGATCGAGCGGGCGAAGCTCGTCCGCCGTCGGCACCGGGCGGAGGCGTACCGCTGGATCCGACAGAACCGCGAGTTCTTCGGCGAGGGCGCAGTGCTGTGGCGTTCCCTGGCCAGCAGCGGGGAACGGGAGCGCGGCGGAGACCGTGGACGTGGTGGGCTGAAGCTGCACCTCGCGCCGCTCTATACGGACCTGCCCCTCTGGTGCGACGAGAACCAGGACACCGCCGCGGACCCGCAGGTGTGGCGGCTACGGCGGTCGCGGGTCGCCGCCCTCTACGAGCAGCGGGACACGTTCGACCCCCATACCCTGCGGGGCCTGGTCGAGCTCGGTCGCCCCGCGGTGTTCCTGGTGGAGGAGTACGACCGGGACGCGACCCACCGCGGCCCCGTGACCACGTACCGAGGTGTGGACCTCGAGCTCGAACGTCTGGGAGTCAAACGGCTGCAGACTCTCGGCACGGTGTCCGTGTATCACTACGCTCCAACGCCGTGAGCCCCTTCGTTCGTCGACCGACGGTCCGCCACGCCGACCGGGTCCTGGCCCGCTCGGTCTTCGCCCTGGTGCTGGCGGTCCTGACCGGCACCATGGCTGTGCGACCGGGTAGCGACGCGGGGGAGGTCTCCTTCCAGACCACGCGCTCCATAGCCGGCGGCCAATTGACCCTGGCCGAGAGCCCGGAGGTGGCCGTCCTCGACGCGCGCCACCGCCCGCCCGACGAGGCGGTCGGCGTCCTCACGCGTGACCAGGAAGGACGTCTCGTTCCCTGCGGTGGGCTGGCCCATCCGCTGGTCGGCGTGCCTTTCTATGCCTTGGGCTACGCGGTCGGCAGTCTGGCAAGGGGCCTGGAGGAGCTTCCCGCGCGCCGGCCGCGTGGCGCGGACGGGGCGCCCGAGACTTCGCCCGAGCAAACCGAGTTCAGCGCCCACCTGATCGTCAGCTGGCGCGGCGCGCTGTTGACGGCGGCGACGGCATGGTTGCTCGTGCTCATCACGCGACGCCTCGGCGGGGGACGGCGGACCGCTTGGCTGGCGGGGTTGACCTATCCGCTGACGACCTTCGCCTGGGCACAGGCCGGTGAGGGGCTGGCGGGACCGACCGGTGCCTTCGCGCTTGTCACGGCCTTGCACTACCTGCTGCGCGTGCGTGAACGCTACGAGCGCTTCGAGGCTCCGCAGTTGAGGGTCCTCCTCTGCATCGGTGGGGCCCTCGGCATTGCCTGGGCTTCCGACATGGCCCTGCGCCCAGCGGCGCTGGTGATGCTCGCCGCGGCTGAGGTGATCGTCGCCCGCGGTGACCGTCGCGTGGCGACCTCGCGCTGGAGTCCCAAGCAGACCGGCAAGGCCCGTGGTGGCGCCGCGTTCGCCGCGGTCGTCGCGCCGTTGTTGGTGATCGCGGCGGTTCAGGGTTGGCTCGACCAGGTGCGCTTCGGCAGCTTCTGGGTGCATTGCCCAGCGCCGGCGGGCGGCCACGCCGGGCTCGGCGAGTGGACGATCGCGCCGGGGCGTGGGCTCCTTTGGACAGCCCCGATGCTCCTGCTCGCACCCTTCGGGCTGCGTCGTCTGTGGGGCGAAGGGGAGCGCCTGTTCCTGTTCCTGCTCGCGGCGCTGATCGTCGCGATCGTCTGGCCCGCGCTGGTTCTAGGGGACCCGTCGGGCCGCTGGAGCTTCGGGCCCCGGCCGCTCCTACCCCTCTTGCCGTTCCTCTGGGTCAGCGTTGGGCTTGGACTCACCTGGGCTGCCAAGCGACTCTGGTCTGCGCGCGCTGCCCTGGCCCTGGCTCTGTTCGGATTGATCGTGCAGGTGCCGACGGTGCTCGTCGACGACCAGACCTATCGAGACCTCACCGAGCAGCTGCCAGCGCGGGGGGCAGAGGACCGGTGGAGCCGGGCGGCCTGGAACATCGGCCACGCGGCCCCCTGGGTCCAATGGCGGGTCCTGCGCCACCGGGTGTCGGGGCTGGACGAGTCCTTCGAGGCCGACCAGCTCTTTCGCGGCGCCGAGGCAGGAGTGCTGACCACCAAGCGCGCGCGAGAACATGGCTTCCGGCACCTGGCCTGGGTCGCGCTCGCCGAGCGGGACTCCAGCGCGACGTGGATCCCGGTCCTGCTCCTCCTGGTCCTGGCCGTGTGGGGGGCCGCCGCGGCGAGCGCGGGCCTGGATCCGGGACGGGACTGAGCCTGAGGGTGGAAACGCTTTCCAGGTGTCTCAAGCCTGGTCGGCCGCTGCTCGATGAGGAGTAGTCATGTTCCAACTCACCCTCGCGCTGCTCGCCGCCGCTCCCACCGCTCCCCTGGTCCTGCCCAGGCCCGAGGAGCCCACCCGCACCGAGTACTTCGTGCTCGAGGAGCGGCGCAGCGAGGGGAACGATCCGGTCGCGGTGCTCGCCCTGCGGCGTGTGCCGCTCGAGGACGGCGTGCTGCTCGAGCAGGAGATCTTCTTCCGCGCCGCCGGGCTGCGCGTGCTCACGGACGAGACCCATCGTGGAGATGAGGTGCGCCTCGTCTGGCGTGAGCTGCGCTCCTCCCCCGAGACCGGACGAACCTGGATGGTCGAGTGGGACGGCGCGGCGCACAGCCTGACCACGGCGAGTCATGGCACCCGCTCCAAGGTTCATGGCTCGCTCGCAGGGCCCTGCCCCGAGTTTCCGCTGGCCCTGATCGAATCCCTGCGCACCCAGGATCGAAGCGGGACGATCTCGACCCTCGACCCGCTCGCACGCGGGCTCGAGACGCTCGAGGTCCGCACGGATGTCGAGGGCGAGACCCGCGTCGTGAGCCTCACGCGGGAGGATGGCTCGTTCGCCGGTCGCTATCGCTTCGAGGGCACGTCCCTGGTCGAGCTCCAGTTGCAGGGTGGTGCCCGCGTCGCCCGGCCCTGCACCCGCGCGGAGTACCAGCGGCTCTCGGCGCACTGGCGTGTCTCGTACGACCCGCTGCGTGATCTGCGCGCGTGGTCGCGGCGTCCGAAGGTGCGCGCGCGCTGATCGTCGCCAACCAGCCGAGGCCTGGAGGGAGCGGCAAACCGGGAGTGAAGGCTGCGTAATCGACTGTGAGGCATGGGCTTGGCGCAGCGGCGCCGTGGTGGGGGCCGCTCGGCTCCGGTAGACTCGTTGCCCGCATGCGTGGTCGGCAGTTCCGACCGAGCGGTGCCCTGCCGATGCCTCAACCTGCCCGTTTCGCTGCGACCCTCACGCTCTGCGCGAGCGCCCTGGTCGCCTGTCGCACCCCTGACGAACACCGCCAGTCGGCCGACGAAGAGGTCTATGCCCTCGTCGACGCCCGCCGCAACGAGCTCTTCGGACACGCCAATGGGTTCCTGATCGAACCCCCGGCAACCAGCCTGCGGCAGAGGATCCTGCGCGGGGAGTGGGACCCCAAACATCCGCACAGCCTGGTCGAGATGCTCGAGATCGCGGCCGAGAACAACCGCAGCGTGCAGGACCGCAAGGAGAGCTTGTATCGCGCCGCGCTCGACCTGACCCTCGAACGCTGGCAGTTCGGTCTGCGGCCCAGCGCAAACGCCAACGCCTCGCTCAGCGGCGGCGAAGAGGCGGGGCCCGTCAGCGTGAACGGTGGCCTGACCTTCACCCAGCTGCTCGGGAGTGGCGCGCAGATCGTGACCGACCTCGGCGCCGACCTCTTCCGGGTGGTGTCGACCGGCGACGGTTGGGACCTGGTCAGCGATGTGGGCGTGTCGATCACCCAGCCGCTCCTGCGCGGCGCGGGCCGGCGCATCGTCCGCGAGGGATTGACCCAGTCCGAGCGGGACCTCGTCTACGAGGTGCGGGCTTACGAGCGCTTTCGGCGCAGCTTCGCGGTTGATGTGGCCAACTCGGTCTACGACCTCTTGCAGGCCGAGGACGAGCTCGCGAACGAGGAGCGTAACTACGACAACCTGGTGGATCTGCGCAAGCGCAACGAGGCCATGGTGGATGCTGGTCGCCTGTCGGACATCCAGGCCGACCAGGCCAAGCAGGACGAGCTGCGCTCCGAGGCGACCCTGATTCGGCTGCGCGCAAACCTCGAGCGGCAGCGGGATCAGTTCAACCTGTTCCTCGGGCTGCCGGTCGATACGGTCCTCATGGTGGACCCGGACGAGTTCAACAAGCTCACAGACCACGACCCCCTGCTCGAGCTGCTCGAGATGCGGGCGTCGATCGCGTACGCCCTCGAAGCGCGCCTCGATCATCAGACGACCCTCGACGGTGTCGAGGACAGGCGTCGCGCGGTGGCGATCGCCGAGGACGCTCTGCGCGCCGGCCTTTCCCTGTCCGCATCTGCGGACTCGGTCAGCGCTGAGGGGCGTCCGGGCGACTTCCCGGGCTCCGGCGTCGCCTGGTCGGCCGGGTTGAGCTTCGACGCACCCTGGGACCGCAAGGCCGAGCGCAACGCCTACCGCTCGACCCTGATCTCCCTGGCCGCTGCCGAGCGCGACGCCGACGAGGCTGCGGATCAGATCACCTCCCAGGTGCGGGATGCCCTGCGCCAGACGGAGAACGCCCGCAAGGACTACGTGATCCAGCGGGGCGCTGTCCTGCTCTCCCAGCGACGGGTCGAGAGCGCCAAGCTCAATCTGGACGCGGGTCGCGCGGATACGCGGGACGTACTCGACTCTCAGGAGGACCTGGTCAACGCGGAGAACGCGGTGACCTCGGCCTTGATCAACTTCACCCTGGCGCGCCTGCAGCTGTACCTGGAGCTGGAGCTTCTGCGCGTCGACGAGGGCGGCATTCGCATCGAAGAGGGTCTCGCCCAAGGACTGCTCAAGGGAGGGCAGTAAGCAACCATGAGCAAGCGCAAGAAGAACAATGGTGCCCTGCTGTTCGGGCTGGTGATCGCCGCCCTGGCGACGGTCGGCTACGGGGCCGGTCAGGGGTGGTTCGAGGCGGCCGAGAAGGCGGCCCTCGAGGGCGTGCCCGTGCGGCGCGGACCCCTGCGCATCAGCGAGCTGACGCGGGGCAACCTCAAGGCCAAGGACGCCGTCAAGATCATCAACCAGTTCGAGGGCAACGCCTCGTTGATCTACCTCCGGGAGGAGGGCGAGATCAAGGCCGGTGATCTGGTCTACGAGATCGACACCAAGGAGCTCAAGGACTACCAGGAGAGCCAGGACCTCGAAGTCAAGGCGGCCGAGGCGGCCCTGATCAAGTCCATCAAGGAGTACGAGATCCAGGAGATCCAGAACCAGACGGACATGGACGAGGCCAAGCTCGCCCTGGCCCTGGCCAAGCTCGACCTCGCCAAGTTCGTGGACCTCGAGGAGATCCCCGAGAACTACGACCCTGCCCTCCACGACGCCCCCATCGAAGGGGAGTGGGCCCACGAGCTGGCCCAAGCCGAGGAGTCGATCAAGATGGCGACCCTGACCTTGGCCCAGGACGAGGAGACCCACCGCTGGACCAAGGTGCTCTACGACCAGGGTTACGCCCAGCGCACGGAGCTCGACCGGGACAAGCTCTCGGTGGAGGGCAGCAAGATCAAGCTCGAGCAGGCGCAGCGCGAGTTCGTGCTCGCGCGCAAGTACGGGTACCAGCGCAAGCTGGCGGAGCTCCAGGCCGAGGTCCAGCGCCGCTCGCGCGACATCCTCAAGGTCGAGAAGCAGGCCGTCGCGCGCTTGGCGGACATGGAGTCCGAGCGTGAGGAGGACCGCTATCGACTTGGGCGGGAGAAGGAGCGCTTTGCCGACATCATCGAGCAACTCGCCTACGGGAAGATGGTGGCGCCGATCGACGGCACCCTGGTCTACACCCGCGCGAAGAGCCGCTACGGCGGCGGCGAGGTCCCCCAGGAAGGTGGCTCGGTCCACGAGCGCCAGGAGATCGCCTCGATACCCCGCGAAGGAGGCATGACCGTTGAGGTCAGCCTGCACGAGACCAAGCTGGACAACGTCTTCGCTGGCCAAAAGGCAATGGTCAAGGTGGACGCCATCCCCGAGAGGGTCTTCGAAGGTCAGGTGATCAAGGTCGCAAGCGTGGCCGACTCGGGCAGCTGGATGAGCAACCCGAACCAGCGCCTCTACATGACCGAGATCACCCTCAACGAGGCCATTCCCGCCATGCGGCCGGGGATGTCCTGCGAGGTCGAGATCCTGGTCGAGGACATGGAGGACGTTCTCTACGTCCCGCGCCAGTCCGTGCACATGGACGGCCGCAAGACGGTCTGCTTCGTCGTCGAGGACGGCCAGGTGGTCGTGCGTGAAGTCAGGACCGGCGCTGACAACTCCAAGTGGGTCGTCATCGAGGAGGGGATCAGCGAAGGCGCCACCGTCCTGCTCGCGCCCCCCGCCAGCTGGCAGCCCGCCGCGCCCGACGAGGCGGAGCCCTTCCCGGGCGGCAAGGTCGACGCCACGCCGCGCCCGGAGCGCGCCATCACCGGTGAGGACCGGGGCGCCGATGCGACCGCGGCCGGTGGCATGTCCGCGGACCAGCGCAAGAAGATGATGGTGGAGTTCCAGAAGCTCAGCCCTGAAGAGCAGAAGGCCAAGCTGGAGGAGTACCGGCAGATGAGTGGCGGCGGCTCCTCCGCGCCCGGCGGTCGCGAGGGCGCCGGTCGCGAAGGCGGCGGTCGCG
>JAQBVH010000183.1 GCA_027623615.1 Planctomycetota bacterium
GGCCACCGCAACGACGCGGGCGGCGAGTGGGAAGAAGTGGTGCGGCACCGTATTCCCGCCCCAGAACCCCCAATCTCACCTCGGGAGCCGGACCTGGGCCCACCCCCGCTGCCCTCCCGGCCTTCCTCCCGTATCCTTTCCTGGCTCAGCGGGTAGGGGCGAAGTCTGCCCAGACGCTCCTGCTGCCCACCCCCTCGACCTGGTCCTCCGGATCCCCATGGCTCACCTCGTCTCGACCGCGATCCTCGCCCTGCTGCTCGCGCCGGTTGCCGCGTCGCAAATCGACCTGCCGGACAAGGACGGCAAGGACACGACCCCGCCCGGGCTCAAGAACGACCGGACCGGAGACATCGCCCCGCACCTGACCTGCACGGTCTGCTACGAGGCCAACTACACGGCCAAGGTGGATTGGGAGTCCAAGAACGGCATGCAGAAGACGTTCTGCCGGGTCTGCCAGGCACCGCGCTTGCACCACCTCCCCAAGCAGGGTGGCGGCAAGGGCCGCGGGGTCGACCTGCCCCTGGGTGAGCGTGCCGGCGCGCAAGGTGCGCCGACCGCGCGCGTCGATCAGCCGGAGACGGGCCCGCTCAAGATCAATCAGGACCCGGTCAACGCGCAGCTGACCCGCGCTTCCGGGGAGATCCTCTCGGCCCTGGCGGGCGTCGACTCCGTCGACGACGCCATCGCCATGCAGGCGACCGAGACCCTGCTCGCCCTCGGCGGCCCTGGCCGCGTCGCCGCGCGGGTGGCGCTCGCGGACGACCATGGTCCGACCATGCTGACCGGCGTGCGGGTGCTCCTGCGCACCGGCCTGCCCGAGGACGCCGAGGTCGTCGTCAACCGCCTGCGCCGCAAGATGCCCAACCGCGCCGCCGGCGCGGCCCTCGGCGAGCTGGTCGCCCTCGATCCCGTGCGCGCCACGCCGCGCCTCCTGTGCGAGCTGCTCGAGCATCCTCAGCAGCCCGTGCGCAGCGCCGCCCAACGTCGCCTGCGCGAGATCCGTATCGACGACGCGCTGCCGTACCTGATCCCGCGCCTCGAGAGCTCGCGCAGCGACACGCGCATGCGCGCGATCGACCTGATCGCAGCGGTGGATCATCCCCTGCGTCGCGACCTGCTCCTCTCGCGCATCGCCGACCCGCGCGCGAAGGTCGCGCGGCGCGTGGTCGAGGCCTTGACCATCATCGACGACCCCGCCCTCGATCAGCTCCTGCTCAGCACCGCGTTCGGCGAGCGCTGGGTGCTGCGTTCGGGAGCCTTTGCCCTGCTCGCGATCGTGGAGCGCGAGGACGACGCCCTGCGCCCGATCCTGACCGACGCCCACGTCGAGAACCTCCTGCGCGGTCTGGACTCGAACGACCCGTTCGTCTCCGGCGCCTGCGCCAGCGCCCTGGCCGGCATCGGCTTCCGCTCCGAGAGCAGCGACGTGTCGGTCTGGCTCGATCGGCCGGTCCCCGAGCGGCTCGTGCGCGTCGTCTCCGGCTTCGAATTCTTCGACGACTACGAGGCCCTGCGGGCGACCGCCCTGAGGCGCCTCAAGATGGTGACCGGTACGACCTTCGGCACCGATGGCCCGGCCTGGGCCGAGTGGTGGCTCGCGGGTCGCGAGACCTTCGTCGCCTCCCGGGCGGTCATTCCGATCGACGAGGGTGCCGAGCGTCGCTTCAGCGTCGCCCTGTCGGACCACACCACCGGCGAGTCGTTCATCCTGCTGGGCCCTGACCTGGCCGAGCAGGCGCCCGTCGACCGCGGCGAGGTGTTCTACCTGGACCCCGCGGCTGCCCTCGACCTGCTGCGCTTCCTCGAGGGCGAGGGCATCTTCGGCCTCTCGCGTCTGCCCGGCGCCCGCGGCGCTCTGACCGACAAGGGCGTGGTGGTGGACGTGCGCGTCGGCGACCGCGGCAAGAACTTCGTCATCGGCGACGGCGTCCACGCACCCTGGCTCGATCACATGGTCGGCCGCGCGCGGGCCCTCGCGGAGCGCAACTACTGGCAGCGCTTCCCGCAGCCCGGACTGCACGACACCCGCCTGGCCCTGTATCGCTCCGAGGGCGCCTGGTGGGGCGGTGACCATGACGCCGAGACGCGCGCCACGCGCCTCAAGCGCATGATCCTCGACCGCGCGGCGGCCCTGCCTCCGATTCAAAGGGACGCGGAGATCGCAGCCCTGACCGAGGTCTACAAGACGCCCGAGTTCGTGGTCGACACGGACTTCCCCGCCCTGCTCGGTCTGCTCTCGAACGAGCCCTGGTTCGGCGGTCGTGCCAAGCAGGTGGCGCGCCTCGCCCGCAAGGCGGCGGGTCTGACCGCCGAGGTCCCTGACGAGGCCACGGCCGCGCGCCTCTGGATGCTGGTCGACATCCTGCACGAGACCTTCACGGCCGAGGCCATGGATGAGCTCGCGCACCTGATCGACGCGGCTGGCAACGCCTTCGCCCTCGAGGCCTCCTCGGACCATCGACCGATCCTGCGCGCCGTGTCCACCGTACGCCTTGGTCGGGATGGTGCCGCCGAGGACGGTGAGGTTGAGCGCGTGGCCCTGCTCGGCCTGCTCGAGGACGCGGTGGTCGACGTCGAGATCGCTGCGGTGCACGCGGCTGGCGTCCACCGGATCGAGAGCCTGCGCAGCGAGCTCCTCCTGCGCGCCCGGCTCGGCAAGGCCGACGTGCGCGTCGCCTCCCTAGAAGCGCTCGGCTTCCTCGGTGGCGTGGACATCCGCGACACGCTGACGACGGCCCTGACGGAAGAGGACAGCCGCTTCCGCCTCGCCGCCGCCAAGGGCCTGGCCAATCTACGGGACCCGGAGACCTCCGCCTTGCTCGTGTCACTTCTGCGCTCCCGCGCGGTCCCGGGCATGGCGCCGATCGTGCGCGAGGCCCTGTACGACCTGGGCGTGGGTGCCCACGACGAGCTGTTCCTCGCGATGCGCTCACCCTCCCCGGAGCTGCGCCGCGAGGCGGCCCTGCTGCTGGCCCGTCAGACCGTGCCCGCCTGCGCGCCCGTCCTCATGGAGCTGCTCGCCAGCAACCCGGTCGACAGCGAGATCATCCGCGAGCTGACGATCCTGACCTGCGTCGACCTGCGCCGCGAGGTCGACCCGGCCGAAGCCTGGTTCCGCTGGTGGGACTCGGTCAAGCGTGACGACCCTCTGGCCTGGCTGCGTGCCGCAGCCGAGGCGCGCAACATCACGGCCCCGGGACCCGAGCAGTTCGACGAGGCTGGCAGCCGCGACGCGATCGGCTTCCTGGTGCAGTTGATGCGCCTCGACGAGGACTTCCTGGCGGAGCGCGCCCGCCGCGCCCTGGAGGATGTGCTCGGCCGCGACGTCGAGCAGCTGCCCCCCTTCGGCTACGCGCGCGACAAGTGGCTGAACACCATGCTCGAGGTGCTCGAAGAGCAGCGCTAGCGTGTGCGCCACGGGTGCATGCTCCTGCCTGCCACACCCTAGGGTGTGGCGCGAGAAGACCATCACGCCTCCAAGGAAGGCGTAGGCGGCCCCAGCAGGGTCGCCTACGCTGGCGACCCTCGCTCGCTCCCGTGCCCGACCTCCTCCTCCGCATCCAGCGTCTCTTCGACCGCTGCGGCGTCCGCCTGGCGCTGCTGTTGGCGCTGGCCAGCGGTGTCGGTTGGGTGAGCTGGAAGCAGTGGGGAGAGGAGGCGCGCTCCTTCGCCTTCGAGATCAAGGGGCAGCTCGGCCTCGAACTCGTCGAGGGGCACAAGGCCATCATCGAGGAGGCGGCCGCGGAGTCGCAGGTCGACCCGTTCCTGATCGCGGCGATCATGTACCAGGAGTCGCGCGGCAGGGGAGGGCAGACCTCCTACGCCGGCGCCCACGGTCTGATGCAGCTCGTGCCCTCGGCGGCGGAGGATGCGGCCAAGCGGCTCGGTCTGCCCAAGCCGACCGTGGACCAGCTGCTGAGGGACGACCGCCTCAACGTGCGCCTCGGTAGCGCGCACCTGGCGTGGCTGTTGCAGCACCGCGGGGAGTGGAACCTCGAGGCCGTGCTCGTGTCCTACAACGCGGGCCGCACGAAGCTGTTCCGCTGGATCGATCGTCACGGCGGCTACGAGAACTGGCGCACCCATGAGCACGAGCTGCACGAGGCCGGAGAGAAGACCACCGGAACCCTCGAGTACGCGGCGGGGACCATCGGCCTGATCGAGCGCTTCCGGGAGCGTGGGGTGATCACGGAGGTGGCGGGAGTGGGCGCGGTGCAATGAACGCGGACCGGGACAAGGCCACGCGCCTGATCGAGCAGCAGCAGAACCTCGACGAGGTCGAGCAGCGCCTGGCGCGGATGCTCGACGGGCCGTCCCGCGCACGCCACGCGCTCACCATCCTCAGCGGCCTGGTCGTGATCGGCTCGGGAACGGTCCTGGTGGCCACCTTCAGCCAGAGCCCTCCGGGGGCGGGCAGCACGACCATGGGCATGATCGGTGGGCTGGTCATGGTCTGCTCGGGCCTCGTCCTGCTCGGCGCGTCGCTCGCACAGATGGACATGGACCGGCGTGAGCGCCGCCTGCTGCGGGCGCTGCGTCACCTGCTGCACGAGGCCCGCCAGGACGGGTGACGCTCGCGGGGCTGCTTCCTTCCGGTCTCGCCCTGCTCGTAGGCGTACCCGGCCCGCGGCAATCAGCCGGATGGGTTGCATCCTCCTGCGCGCGCAGGGGAGGCGCGCGTCCGAGTAGGATCCCGGGGTCATGAAGATCCCGGCACCCCTGGAATCGCTCTCGGCCCGTCTCAGGTCGCTCCCCGGGGATGCCGTCGAGGCGCAGGAGGCGACCGCGCGCACCCTCGCAGGCACGATCCGCGACTCACTCGGCGAAGGCTCCCTCCTGCGCGACCAGTCGTTCTTGATGGAGAACTGGCAGTGGGTGGGCCTGCTCGCCCTGATCGCGCTCGGGCTGGTCTTCGACCGCTTCTCGGCAGCCGTCCTGCGCCGCCTCGCGCGCAAGGCGGTCGAGCAGGAGACGATCAAGCTCGACGAGCAGCGCCTGACCGGCGTCGTGCGGCCGATCGGCACGATGATCACCTGGTGGGTCTTCGTCACCCTGCTGCCCGCGCTCGACATCCAGAACCCGCAAGTGGTGGACGCCCTGTCGTTCCTGGGCTCGGTCATCCTGAGCGTGGCGGCGGTCGTGGCGGCCTGGCGCACGGTCAACCTGTTCTGTGACTTCCTGCACGCACGCGCGGCCGAGACCCAGAACAAGTTCGACGACATGCTCGTGCCGCTCCTGCGGCGCACGCTCAAAATCTTCGTCGTCGTCGCCGGCGTGGCCTACGTCGCCTCGAAGGGCACGGACGACATCTGGAAGATCGTGGCCGGCGCCTCGATCGGCGGCGCGATCCTGGCCCTGGCCTTCAAGGACTCGGTCGAGAACATCTTCGGCACCTTCACCGTGCTGCTCGACAAGCCCTTCCAGCTCGGCGACTGGATCACGGTCGGCGACGTGGATGGCACCGTGGAGCGCGTCGGCTTCCGCTCGACGCGGGTGCGCACCTTCTACAACTCGCTCATCTCCGTCCCGAACCGGCACTTCATCAGCGCGACGGTCGACAACTGGGGCGCGCGCCGCTATCGGCGCATCAAGACCACCCTCAGCGTCAGCTACTCCACCCCGCCCGAGAAGCTCGAGGCCTTCTGCGAGGGCGTGCGCGAGGTCATTCGCCACCATCCCTACACGCGCAAGGACTACTACCACGTCTACTTCAACGACTTCGGCGCCTCGTCCCTCAACGTGATGCTGTATTGCTTCGTCGAGGTGCCGGACTGGTCGGTGGAGCTGCGTGAGCGCCACCGGTTGCTGGCCGACATCCTGCGCGTGGCGGAGCAGCTCGGCGTCGAGTTCGCCTTCCCGACCCAGACCCTGCACATGATCCAGGGCGAACCCGAGGTCCACGCCGACCGGCCTGGCAGTGACCAGGACGGCGCCTCCCTCGGCCGCAAGGTCGGCGCCGAGGTGGCGCGGGCGTCCTTGGCTCCCTTCGGCGACGCGAAGCCCGGCAAGGTGAAGTTCATCCAGGCCTCGAGCCCCCTGGCTGCCCCCGGCAGCGAGGCCGACGGCTGAGCGACAGCGCGCGCTCACTCCTCATCTGCGGAATTCCGGCCAGGCTCGAACGTCCACGCAACACGACGTCCCCTCACGGGACGCTGGGCCTACGTCTTCGGGATGCGCGCGAGTATCCTCTTCGCTCCTCATGACTAGGGGGACGGCTTCGACGTCCCAGGACAGCGCCCCCTCCCGACCCGGAATTCAGCGATGAGCGACCAATCCACGTCGATCCAGCAGCAGGACGAGATCGTCCAGGCCTCCGCCTGGGTGGGGGAGCTGCGCTCCACCCTGAACGAGGTCCTGGTGGGCCAGAGCGAGCTGGTCGACAGCCTGACGATCGCGATGTTGACCGGCGGCCACGTGCTGCTCGAGGGCGTGCCCGGCCTGGCCAAGTCCCTGGCGGCCTCGCTCCTCGCCCAGGCGGTGCACGCCAAGTTCAACCGCCTGCAGTTCACCCCCGACCTGCTGCCGTCCGACCTGGTCGGCACCGAGATCTACAACGCCAGGGACGGGGAGTTCACCGTCCGCAAGGGCCCGATCTTCGCCAACTTCGTCCTGGCGGACGAGATCAACCGCGCACCGGCCAAGGTCCAGTCGGCGCTGCTCGAGGCCATGCAGGAGCGCCAGGTCTCGATCGGCGGCACGACCTACGAGCTTCCGAAGCCGTTC
>JAQBVH010000184.1 GCA_027623615.1 Planctomycetota bacterium
GGTCCATCAGCAGGGGCTTGTCGCCGAGGGGCGGGCGCTCGGCGGCCAGCTGCGCGAGGCGCGCAGCGAGTCGCGCGACGATCTCGGGTCGCTCGGCCGCCAGGTCGGTGGTCTCGTAGGGGTCGCACGCGATGTCGAACAGCTTGTCCCCCATCAGCTTGTAGTCGCTGCTGCGCAGGGTGGGCAGACGCACACTCCCGGCGACCTCGTACACGATCTCGCTGCGCGGGCTCGGGGCCACGCCGAACAGGTGCGCGGTCTGGTCGAGGCCGTCGATCGGCAGCTCCTGTCGGTGGTCGCCGCCTGCGAGGGAGATCAGGGTCGGGAAGAAGTCCGCGATGAACATCATCCCGTCCCGGGTCGCGCCTGGCCTGGTGCGGCCCGGCCAGCGCACGAGGCACGGCACGCGCACGCCGCCCTCGAAGGTCGTGTTCTTCGTGCCCCGGTAGGGCGCGCTCATCTCCTCGAGGATCGGACCGTTGTCGTTGGTGAAGACCAGCAGCGTGTCCTGCGCCATGCCCGCCCGGTCCAGCGCGTCCATGATCGTGCCGACGCCGTCGTCGAGACACTTGAGCATCGCGTCGCGCACCTCGAGGCCCTCGTAGCGCGGCGGCGGGTTGAGCGGCCCGTGCACGGCGTTGAAGGGCACGTACAGGAACAGCGGCTGGGACTGGTCGTGGCTCGTGATCACCCGCGCCGCCTCCGCGGCGATCAGGTCGGTGACGTAGCCCTCCTCCTGGAGCGCCTCCCCGTTGCGGTGCCAGTCGTAGACGGCGAAGCGCGCAGGCGCGTTGTGGACGATCGTCTTGGTGAAGTAGTCGATGCCCCAGGCGTAGTGCCCGTACTGATGGTCGAAGCCCTGGCCCCGGGGCAGGTGCTCGGGCAGCCACTCGCCGCAGTGCCACTTGCCGACCAGCGCGGTGAAGTAGCCGGCCTCCTGCAGGGCCTCGGCGATCGTGCGCTCCTCGGTGTCGAGGGCGTGGATGCGCCGGGTCGGCTCGCCGCGCTCGTTGTGGGCCAGGCTCAACCCGAGCGCCTGCAAGTAGCTGGGCTTGCCGAAGTCCTCCGAGCGCCAGTCCATCCAGTTGCGGAACGCGTAGCGCCCGGTCAGGAACGCGCCGCGCGTCGGGGCGCAGACCGAGTGGGTGTAGAACTGCGTCAGGCGCGTGCTCTGCGCCGCGAGCCGGTCGAGGTGTGGAGTGAGCGCCGCGTCGCCCCCATGGAACCCCGGCTGGTTCCAGCCCATGTCGTCCGAGAGCACGAACACGATGTTGGGCCGCGAGGCGACGAGCTCCCTGGGAGCCGCGGGCGTCGAGGCGCAGGCGGCGAACAGCAAGGCGGAGAGGAGCGAGCAGGCGCGGTGCATGCCGCGGATCGTAAGGCCTGGAGGAGCTGCGCGGCGCCCCGTGCTGCGGGCACGCACCGGGGCCGGGGTAGACTCCGCGCCATGCAGCCCACCCGACGACACCTGCTCGAAGCCACGGCGCTCGGTGCGGCCGCAGCGCTCACCGGTTGCAAGAGCCTCGCCGCGGGCGCGGCGCCTGCGGCGGGTCGGTTGAGGCAATCCGTCGCCGGCTGGTGCTTTCTGAATCAGGGTCCGCGCTGGGACGTCGCGACGCTGGTGAAGACCGCGGCCGAGTTCGGGTGCCACGCAGTCGAGCTGGTCGACCCCGAGCACTGGGACCTCGTCCGTCAGCACGGCCTGATCTGCGCAGCCACCAGGTCGCACACCTTCGTGCGCGGCATGTGCCAGCGCGGGCACTGGGACGAGTGCCACGCGCAGCTGCGGAGCGCGATCGAGACCACCGGAGCGGCGGGCTTCCCGAACGTGATGACCTTCACCGGGATGGCGGACACCTCGACCGAGCCAGGCGGCGGCGTCGTCACCCTCGAGGAGGGCATCGAGAACTGCGTCGCCGGGTACCGACAGATCGTGGCCGAGGCGGAGCGCGCCGGTGTGACGATGGTCCTCGAGCCGCTGAACACCCGCGACTCGACGACGATGAAGGGACACCCGGGCTATCTCGGCGCGCACCTCGACACCTGCCTCGAGATCGTGCGCAGGGTGAACTCGCCAGCCCTGCGGATCCTCTTCGACGTCTACCACGTGCAGATCATGGACGGCGATCTCGTACGGCGACTGCGCGAGAACCTCGAGTGGATCGGCCACGTCCAGATGGCGGGGTGTCCGGGACGGGGTCCTTTGGACGGGTCGCAGGAGATCCACTATCCGGCGGTCATGCGCGCCCTCGCGGAGCTGGGCTACGACGGGTATGTCGGGCACGAGTGGATCGCGACCGGGGATGCCCACGAGCAGCTGCGCCGCTCGATCGCAGCCTGTGCGGTCTAGCGCAGCTCGCGCGCCAGCCAGGCCTGGGCGAAGGCCCAGTCACGCTCGACGGTCTTCGTGCTCACGCCGAGCACCTCCGCGATCTCCTGTTCGGAGAGGCCGGCGAAGTAGCGCATCTCGACCACCTGCTCCTTGCGCTCGTGCTCCTGGCCCAGCTTCTCGAGGGCCTCGTTCAGGATGAGCAGGTCGAGGGTCTCGTGCTGCTGCTCCTCGGCGCGATCGTCGCGCAGCTCGCGGCGCTGCATGTCCCCGCCACGCTTGGCACGGTTGGCCGTGCGTGCATGGTCGATCAGGACCTGGCGCATGGCGCGGGCGGCGCTGGCGAAGAAGTGCTCGCGGCCCTCCCAGTTGATGATCGGGCTGCGCTCGAGCTTGAGGTAGACAGCGTTGACCAGGGCCGACGCCTGGAGCGTGTGGTTGGCGCGCTGGTGCCGCATCTGGGCGCGCGCCATGCCCTTCAACTCGCCGTAGACGTAGGGCAGCAGCTCCCCGAGGGAGAACTGCTCCCCGGACTTGAGGCGCTGCAGCGCGGTGGAGGGTGTGAAGGTCGAGTCCATCGGTTGTGCTTGCGGAGGCTCCTGCGACAGCGAGGCCCGGCACCAGACAGCGTCCAGGAGAAATGGCAGGAGAATGGCTCGTCGGGCCCCGCTCGGTGTTCCCGCCCCTATTTCAGGTGGATCACGGCGGTGGTCAAGCTCCCGTCCTCGACCGTCAGGGTCGACGTCCCGGCCTGCCCGTTGGTCGTCGTGGCGCGCAGTTCGTAGGCGCCGACTGGCATCAACGTGTGGGCTTGCGTCGGCAGCTTGACTCCCCAACGTTCGTGGTAGTTCAAGGTCGTGTAGAGCTCGCCAGCAGAGTCGATGACCTCGATCTGCAGCTTGCCGAAGCCCTCGGTCACCGCGGCCGTCACTTCGATGTTGACCTTCGTCGCCGGGCCCAGCTCGAAGATGACCTCCAGGGTCGCGTCGGCCTTGACCTGAACCTTGCGGGTTTGGATCGCGACGCCCTCTCCCGAGAGTCCCACCGTCGCGAGGCCCTCGAGCAGGTCTTCGAAGCGACGTTGGTCGTGCTCGTCGAGCGGCCGCCCCCCGCTGTTCATGGCCGTGTCGGTCTTGACCGACACGTGGGCCTTCCTGTCGGCGAGCTCGGCTGGACGCTTTACGGTGACGAGGATCGTCCCCGCGCCCCGCGTCACCACCGTTCCGAGGTCGAGTTCGTCGCCCGGACCGAGGTCAAACCAGTCAGAGGCGCCGACGACCGTCTCTCCCTGCATCACGCGCGCCTGGTAACGGCCCGGCTTCATCGAGGCCTCGAACACCCCGTCCTTGCCCTCGCAGTGGCGCCATCCCCGCTCGAAGGCGTAGACCACTGATCCTCTTCCGGAAACGCGATTCGCCCGGTCGTCGATGCGCACCCGCACGGTGCCCTCCTCCTCCGCGGAGGCCGAGTAGCTCGCGGTCAGGATCAGCTCTACCTCCGATGCCCAGACGCTCTCCTGCTCGAGGGGCAGTGAGCCCTCGGGCGGATCCCAGAGCTGAACGGAGACCTTGTACGGTCGGTCCTCCAGGCCAGTGATCGAGAACACGCCGTGCTCGTCGGAGTCCTCCGTGTAACTCCGATCGTCGGAGTCGGTTGCGCTGACGAACACGCTGCCCATCTCGCTGCCGTCCGCGTAGACGACGCGGCCGAAGATGCGTTGACCGCGGTCGAGGACCGGGTTCCAGGTGAGGGTCTCGCCCGTGGTGCCTGCGAGGGTCTCCTGCGCCGTCCCGAGGAACTCCCCGGGTTCGTCCCAGAAGCTCGTGCCCTTGGCGGAGTAGAGGTGCACCTCACCAGACGGCAACCGGTCCAGCTCGTAGGTGCCGTCCGCCCCCGTGCGGACTGCTGGACGGTGGAACGGATGCCCCACTTCGGTCGGTCCCTGGCTCGGGAACGGGTCGACGAAGGGAGCGTCGAGGGCGATGACGAGGGCGCCCGCGAGCGGGTGCTCCTCGGCGTCGGTGACGACGCCGGTGACGACCATGCCCTCTTCGAGCTCGAGCGTGACCTGGGTCGTCTGGCTGGCACGCACCTCGACATCGGCGCGACACTCGGGCGCGCTGGGTACGAACACGTGCACGGGAATGGTCCCCGTGGGCACCCCCTCCTCCCGGAAGCGGCCGCGCTCGTCCGTGTACTGCGAGCGCGGGGACCAGTACTCCTCCATCGTGCCGTCGTTGCGCATGCTGTAGCCGTCGGGCGCAAGGCCGACGGCGACCAGCGCGCCGGGGACCGGCAGGCCCTCGGGGTCGACGACCACGCCCTCGATCGCGCCGCCCTCGGCCCCGAGGGTCAGGACGATGTCGACCGGGACCTCGGTCAGGTCCGTGTGCTCCATGTCGATGAGTTCGGACGGCCCATGGTGCGGCGCGGTCGCACCCAAGCTGCGCTCCTTGCCGACGTGGGCAGCGACGAAGCGTCCATCAGCGTCAGCGACCACCAGCGGGCGCGTGCGCCGCCAGCTCTTGCCCCAGCTCGCGATCCAGACCTGGGCGAACGGCACGGCGTGGCCGTCGGGACCTTCGACGCGGCCAGTGACGGCGATCACGTTCTCGAGGACGAGCGTCACCTCGACCTCGACGCCGACCTCCACTTCGGCGCTCTCACGCTGGCCGAGGGTGCACGTCACCGTGGTGCGGCCCGGCGGGAGGTCGACCACGAGGGCCTGACCCTCTGCGTCCGTGCGCACGACGTGGGCGCCATGGCCCAGGCGCGGGCCGCGGTGAGGGGAGAGGATCAACTCGGCGTCCGGCACAGGTTCTTGCGCCGCCGTCACGACGCGAATCCGCAGACCTCCCGTGCCGCCGGCCAGGACGAGGGGCTCGGGCGCGCCCTCGTCCGTCGTCGTCGGGACGTCGACGAGGGCGCGCTCCTCGTCGAGGTTCGTACCGCTGCTGAGCGCCTCCTCGATCCGGTCCTGGTCACCAGCGCGAACCACCCCAGCGCTGTCGACGGCCGGGGGATCGGCAGCGAGGCGATCTCCGAGAAGGAGGATCGCGAGGACGAGCGCGAGCGCGAGCAGGAGCGGGGTGCGCTTCATGGCACCCATCCGAGCACGGAACCGGGTCAGGACCCAACGACCTCCCGTGCCTGCTATCGTTCCGCGATGCAGACCCTGCGGGACCAGTTCGGCGACATCGACGTCTATCTGTTCGACCAGCTCCTGAAGGGGCGCATCACGCCACAGGACCGGATCCTCGACGCCGGCAGCGGCGGCGGCCGCAACCTGGTGTGGCTGCGCGCCCAGGGGGGGCGGCCCCACGCGGTCGACCCGGATCCGGCGCGGATCGAGGACCTGCGCGCGCAGGGCTTCGACGCTGAGCACGCCCAGGTGGCCGAGGTCGATGACCTCCCCTTCGACGAGGGCGCCTTCGACGTCGTCCTGTGCAACGCGGTCCTGCACTTCGCGCGGGACACGGCCCACTTCGACGCGATGGTGCGCGAGCTCGGTCGCGTGCTGGCGCCGGGCGGACTGTTCTTTGCGCGGCTGGCGAGCTCGATCGGGATCGAGCAGCGCATCGAGCCGCTCGGGGACCGCCGCTTCCGGCTGCCGGACGGGTCGGATCGATTCCTGGTGGACGAGCGGATGCTCCTCGCAGCGACGGAGACTCTCGGAGGGAGCCTCGTCGACCCTCTCAAGACGACCAACGTGCAGAACCTGCGCTGCATGACGACCTGGGTCGTGCGCAAGCACGGCTGAACGAGGCTGCAACCCTGACCGACGCGGCGCGGTCCCCCCAGGCGGGCGGGTGGGGCGTTGGGACGGCCCCGCAGTGCTCGGTGTGTGCGGCCTGACGCGGCACCGGGCCGTCACACCGACAAGTGGGGCGTCCATCGACAACCCACGCCTCCAAGGGAGGCGTAGCGTGCCCCACCGGGGCTCGTTAATGCGTCATCGCGTACACGAGAAAATTGATCCCCAGCGGATACGACAGCTTCTCCGAGTAGCGCTCGAAGTACTCCGCGTGCAGCCCCTCGCGCTCCCAACCGTCGCCGATGTCGTTGTTGTGGCAGAGCAGGGCGCAGATGCGGCCCGCGTCGTCGAGGAAGGCCCAGAAGTGTGGGTCCTCGTCGCCTTCCGTCTCGCCGTGCCAGTACTCGAACAGGTAGCCGCGGCGCCAGGCGTCGTGGCTCGGGACCTGGAGCTTGCCCTGCACGTCGTAGACGATGCTGAAGATGGGGTGATCCCGCGGGAGCTCGACCGGCTCGCGGTCGGGGAAGACCTGCTTCCACTCCGCGTAGACGCGGCGCC
>JAQBVH010000185.1 GCA_027623615.1 Planctomycetota bacterium
CCGTGCGCCGCACGCGGCGGAACGGGTGGCGCAGGAGCGTGATGGGCGCGTCCTGGGTGTCGGCGCTCTGGAAGCCCTCGAGCTGCGCGATTGTGTGCAGCGCATGGATCAGATGAAACCCCTCGGTCAAGTCCGGGTCCGCCATCCGCGTCAGGGCCAGGAGCTTCGGCACCTGCTCGACGTGGTTCCCTTCGACGAGCAGACGCTGGGCGGTCAGGCGCCAGAAGAGGTTGTCGCTCATCAGCCACATCACAAAGAAATCGGCTGACCCTTCCGGCATGGGCTCACTGACGTGCCCGTCACGTGGCACGACCCGTACGATTCGACAGCGCTCCGTGTCGCGCAGCGGCGTCACGTAGGCGTTGCCGCGCCCGTTCTCGAACCCCGCCGGCGTGGGGTTGGGCTGCACGATGAAGCTGTACCAGTCGCTGAACCAGACGGCGCCGTCGGGACCGACCTCGACCGCGACCGGCGACATCCACTCGTCGTCGCTCGCGACCAGGTTCCAGCCGTCGCGGGCGATGAAGCGCGAGCCCTCCTCCTCGAGGAAGAACTGGTGCAGCAGGTGACCGGTCGGTGCGCACACGAAGGCGGCGCTGTTCCAGTACTCCGGCGGGAACGAGCGCGCCGTGTAGAGCGTGTGCGCCGCCGCCGCCGTGAACTTGCCGTGGTAGTCGACCTGGCGCACCTTCGCGGTGATCGGGTGGATGTCGATCCGCTCCGCGATCGTGGGCAGGGCGCCGGGCGAGAAGCCGGGCAGGGCCTCGTAGAAGCGGTTCGGGATCGCCATCTGCACGGAGGGATTGCCGTTGGCGGTCGAGCCGAAGACGAGGCCCTCCTCGCTGAAGCCCAGGCCCCAGGTGTTGTTCGAGGTCGGCGCGATCACCTCCAACTCGCTGCCGTCTGGACGGAAGCGGTAGATCGCCTGGCCGAAGGCGTGCTCGCGCTCCCCTACCTTACCGCGAAAACCCGAGTAGCCGACCGTGCCCCAGAGCCAACCGTCGAAGCCGTAGCGCAGGTGGCTCGGGCCCGCGTGGGTGTCGCCGGTGCCCCAACCGCGGAAGAGGACCTTGCGCTCGTCCGCGACGTCGTCGCCGTCGTGGTCGGTGAAGAGCAGCGTGTCCGGAGCTTGGAGGACGACGACCCCTGCGCCGGTCACGCACAGGCTGGTGGGGATCGAGAGGCCCTCGGCGAAGGTCGTGAACTTGTCTGCCTTCCCGTCGCCGTCCGTGTCCTCGAGGATGCGGATCCGGTCGCGGCCGCCCTCGTCCTTGCGCTCGTTGGGATAGTCGAGGGTCTCGGCCACGAAGAGCCGGCCGCGCTCGTCCCAGGCCATCGCGATCACGTTGCCGATGTCGGGCTCGCTCGCGAAGAGCTGCAGCTCGAAACGCGGATCGACGACCATGCGCTCGAGGGCCACCTCGGGTTCGAGCGGGCCCTGCATCATCTGGAACTGCTGGCCACGTTGTCCCGGCTGATAGTTGGGGATCGGCGCCGTGGTCTCGGACTCGGGCAGCGGCGCCAGGTTGACGAACTCCCCCGGTGTGTCGTCCCCCGACGCCCAGCGAATGCCACGCGCGAGCAGGTCGTGGAACGCCGGCTGGCTCCAGACGCGCAGGTCATGCCCCCACGCCGTGTAGAAGACGCGGCCCTCGCCCTCCTCGCGCACCCAGGTCCATGGCTCGCTGCCTTCCGCGTCGTCGCGGGTCGCGATCACGGTGCGATCGGGGTTGTGGCGGTGATGGACGTAGGTCTCGTCCCAGGCCTCGAGGCCCGCGAGGCCGTCGTTGATCGGGTGCTCGCTGCGCGTGGTCGTGAAGACCTCGCCGCCGTGGCGCAGGAACTGGGCGCCGACCATGCGGATGTACTCCTCGGAATCGTGGAAGCAGAACGAGGCGCAGTGCACGGGAACGAGCGCGCCGCCGCCCTGGACCCAATCGACCAGCGCGCGCTCGTTGTCCTCACCGAGCTGGCCGAGGTTGGCGTAGACGACCAGCGCGTCGTAGTCGTCGAGGCGCTGCATCACCGAGAGGTCCTCGGTGTAGCGCAGATCGATCCCACGGGCCCGCAGCGGCGCGAGAGCCGCCTGACAGCGCTCCCAGGGAACGTGGTGACCGCGGTCGCCGAGGAAGGCCACGGTCAGAAGTTCAGGCTTGGGCTCCTGGACCGGAGAACCGACCAGGCCGAGGCAGCAGGCGAGGGAGAGCAGCATCTTCATGGCAGAGGTCCCGCTGGCGCGCTCGCCGAGGGGGCCCCGAGGGTACCGGGCCGCGGCACGTGGTGGACCCCTGGACCTTGCTGGGGAACGACCTGGGTGACCGTGCTGAAGCTTGGGCTCAGCCCGCGGAGGTCACGGGCGAGCGCTTGCGCGCCACCCATGCCGGGCGTTTTGCGTGTCGAAGGCACGCAGGGGTCCTCCACGCGGGAAGGGTGCCAGGTCGCAGGAGCGGTAGCATGCAGGGCGTGATCCTCACTGCCCTGCTCGTGTTCTCCCTCATCCCCGACGCCACCTTGACCGTCCTCTCGCCGAGCGGAGCTCGCGTCGTCGACGTGGTGCGTGACGAGGCCGAGCGGTCCTGGGTCGACGGCCGCGCGCTCTCCGCGCTGACCGGCCTCGCGATCAAGCCTGAGGGGCTCTGCAGCCAGGATGCCTGCGTGCCTTGGCCGCGCGATGGCGTAGCGCAGCGCACCAGGGAGGGCAAGGACGAGTACGACCTGATCGCGCTCCTCGACCACGTCGGCGCGCCGCTCGTGCGCGCGGAAAAAGGAGACGTCTGGTCGATCGGCGAGCCGACCCTCGTGCGTGCAGCGCTGCTCGAAGACGGGCGCGCACCTGAAGTGATCCTGCGCGATCGCAAGGACAGCACCTGGAAGCTCTCGGAGCAACGCGGCAAGAAGGTGCTGCTCGTGACCTGGGCCTCCTGGTGAGGTTGCCGGCTCGACCTGCCCGGGTGGCAGGCGCTCGCGACCGAACTCGCAGGCCAACTCGAGGTCGTGCTCGTCGCCCAGGACACCGGCGGAGAGAAGATCGCCGGACCGCACTACGACGAGTTCGGGGTGACGTGCACCGCGCTGCTCGACCCCACCCACGCCGTCACGCGCGCCTTCGGGTTGGTCAACGTGCCGAGCGCAGTGTGGATCGACGAGGAGGGCCGACTCGTCCGGCCGCCCGAGATCGCCTGGACGAAGAGCTTCGGGTTCGGCTCGATCGCGGTTGGCGAGCGCCCGTACCTCGATGCGGTTCGCGACTGGGTCGTGAGGGGCTCCGCGAGTGAGTTCGCGCTGACGCCGGAGCAGGTCCGCGAAGGCATGCGCGGCGGCGCCACTCGCGCGCGAGCGGATGCGGCCTTCGCCCTGGCCGTGCACCTCTACCAGGCGGGTCGCGCCGATGAGGCCGCGGCGCCGTTCGCCGAAGCGCAGCGCCTCGACCCGGACAACTGGAACTACCACCGCCAACCCTGGTCCTTCGACCCGAGCTCGAGCGGGGCGAAGTTTGGCGCGAAGTTCTTGACGCTCCAGGGTCAGCCCTACTACGCCGAGCCCGAGCTGGCCCGAAAGAAGAAGTAGGACCGCCACCGCGACACGCGCGGTGCGGTCCTCCCCCTGGTGGGCGGGGGAGGCCAGCGGCCTCCCCATGTCACTCCCCGTGTCACTCAGACCTCGCTCGAGTAACCCTCAGATCAACTCCGCGTCCGTCAGCACGTGCACCATCGCGGGCCCCTCGACCGCGAGGGCCTGGGCCAGGGCGTCGTCGAGCTGATCGGCGCTCGTCACCCGGAACGCCTTCGCACCGCAGCTCTCGGCGAAGGCCGCGAAGTCCGGGTTCGTCAGGCTGGTCTTCCAGACCTCGAACTCCCCCGCGCGTTGCTCCTTGGATATCTTGCCCAGCTCCCCGTTGTCGAGCAGCACGTGCGTGATGTCGAGGCCGTACTGCACCGCCGTCGTCACCTCGGCCAGGTACTGGGCAAAGCCACCGTCCCCGGTCACCGCGATCGCCTTGCGGTCCGGCGCGGCGCACGATGCGCCGATCGCGGCCGGGTAACCGAAGCCGATCGAACCCAGGTAGCCGGACATCAGGACCGCTTGCTGCTTGCACTCGAAGTAGCGCCCGAAGGAGTATGCGTGGTTGCCGACGTCGACCGCGATCACAGCGTCGTGCGGCGCCTGGCGGGTCAGAGCCGCGAACACGGCCGCCGAGTTGACGCCGTGCCCGCGATCGTCGTGGGTGCGCCGCTCCTTCTCCGCGCGCCAGATCGCCCAGCGCTCGGCCACCTCGGCGCGCGGGTCGGTGGCGACCGGCGAGTCCGGCAGGCCACCCGTAAGTGCCGCGACCGTCGCGGCGATCTCCCCCCAGACCGGCACGTCCACCGGATGGAACTTGCCCAGCGCCTTGCGGTCGAAGTCGACCTGGATCGTCGGCAGCTTGGCCGTGATCCCCGTGTGGTTCGAGAAGCTGGCGCCGAGGACGATCAACAGATCCGCCTCGTTCATGAACCAGCTGGCGATCGAAGTGCCGCTGCGCCCGAGCACCCCGCACGCCAGCGGGTGGTCGTCCGGGATCAGCCCCTTGCCCTTGAAGGTCGTCAGGACCGGAGCGTTCAACTGCTCCGCGAGGGCGATCACCGCCGGCATGTCGAAGCGCGCCCCGTGGCCGATCACGATCGTCGGGCGCTTGGCTGCTCTCAACCGCCTCAGCGCGGCGTCGACGCTCGCGGCCGCGGGGGTGATGCCCTGGTCGCCGACCCGTCCAGCGGGTGAACCCGCCTGCGCGCCCTCGGGTGCCGGCAGCGTCTGCACATCGTCGGGCAGGACTAGGTGCGCCACGTCCCGGTCGAGCAGCGCGTGCTTCATCGCGAGGTTCGCGAGCTCGGCGTGCTTCGACCCCGGATGCACGGTCTGGCTCCAGGCTGCGACGTCCAGGAAGGCCGCCGCGAGGTCGAGCTCCTGGAAGGCGCCGGGACCGAGGACCTGCGCCTCGACCTGCCCGGTCAGCGCCAGCACTGGCGCCCGATCCACCTTCGCGTCGTACAGGCCGGTCAACAGGTTGGTGGCCCCCGGACCCGCGATCGTGAAGCAACCCGCCGGCCGCCCGGTGAGCTTGCCGTAGGCCGAAGCCGCGAACGCCGCCGCGCCCTCGTGGCGAATGCCGACAAAGCGCAGGTCGCCGCGCTCCTCCGCTCTCCGCAGGGCGTCGGCGAAACCGAGGTTCGAGTGACCGACCATCCCGAACACCGTGTCGAGGCCCCAGTTCACCAGCGTCTCGACCATCAGATCACTGACCGTGCGCACGTGGGGCACATCGGGCGCGAGCCCGACGTACACGCCGTCCTCGCGCTCCTCGACCGGCAGCGCTTCGACGCCATCGTCGAAGCCCGGCGCCTTGCCGGTCGTCGGGTGGAAGTCCCAGCCGTGCCAGGGGCAACGCAACAGACCGTTCTCGATCGAACCTTCGCCAAGAGGTCCGCCCTGGTGCGGGCAACGATTGTCGAGGGCAGCCGTCTTGCCCTCGTGCTTGGTCATGCAGAGCGAGCGCTGCCCACAGGTGACGGTCTTGACCCGCCCTTCCTCGAGTTCACCAGCGTCGAGAACCTTCTTCCACTCGAGCTCGCTCACCGCACACCTCCGAAGCGCACGCCGCTCAGGTCACTCATCTGGCGCTTCCAGGTCACCAGGTCCTCGGTCGAGAACTTGTTCAGGTGATCGTGACCGCAGGCGCGGGCGAGCACCTTCATCAGCTCGGTCGAGGCCGTGAAGAAGTTCTCGAGCTGACGCGCGCTCTTCTCGATCTCGAGGCGCTTGCGCAGGTCCTCGCGCTGGGTCGCGATCCCCACCGGGCAGTTGTTCGTGTGACAGGCGCGCATGCCGAGGCAGCCGATCGCCTGCAAAGCCGAGTTCGACACCGCGATCGCGTCCGCGCCGAGGGCCATGGCCTTCGCGAAGTCCGCGGGGGTGCGCAGGCCGCCGGTGATCACGAGGGTCATCTGGCTGCCCGCGCCGTCGAGGTGACGCCGCGCCCGGGCGAGCGCCGGGATCGAGGGCACCGAGATGTTGTCGCGGAACAGGAGCGGCGCCGCGCCGGTCCCCCCGCCGCGCCCGTCGAGGATGACGTAGTCGCAGCCGATCTCCAGGGCGGCGTCCAGGTCCTTCTCCACGTGCTGCGCCGACAGCTTGAAGCCGACCGGAATCCCGCCGGTCCTCTCGCGCACCTCGGCAGTGAACTCCTGGAACGGCGCCAGGGAGGTCCAGTCCGGGAAGCGCGCTGGCGATACCGCTGATTGCCCCGGCTCGAGGCCACGCACGGCCGCGATCTTGCCCTGGACCTTGTGCCCGGGCAGGTGCCCACCCGTGCCGGTCTTCGCGCCCTGGCCGCCCTTGAAGTGGAAGGCCTGCACCTTGGCGAGCTTCTCCCAGCCGAAGCCGAAGCGCGCGGAGGCGAGCTCGTAGAAGTAGCGGCTGTTCTCCGCCTGTTCCTCGGGCAGCATGCCGCCCTCACCGGAGCAGATGCCGGTCCCCGCCCGCTCGGCGCCCCGCGCCAGGGCGATCTTCGCCTCCTCGGACAACGCACCGAAGCTCATGTCCGACACG
>JAQBVH010000186.1 GCA_027623615.1 Planctomycetota bacterium
TGCGCTTGCCGCCGTCGCCTACTGGAACACGACCTCGAGCGCTTCGGTGAAGTTCGACGTCGGCCCCGGGTTCATGTCCCGGTACCAGGCCTGGAAGCGCCAGGTCTCGCCCGGCATCACGGCCACCTCGGGGGTGGTCGGGATGCGCTCCAGGAAGACCGGGAAGCGCGCGCGGCCGTTCGGCTTCGTGAAGGCCACCGTGTCGACCATGCGCCCGATGCTCCCGCCGAGGCAGAGGTTGCCCTGGCTGCCCGGAGGCATGACCACGAGGTCCGTGTCGCGGCTGGCCAGCGCATAGGCCGGGACGCCGGCGGGGAGATCGCGCGCATCGAGCACGAACTGAGCGCTCGCGACGATGCCGCTGCCCGTGCCCACGAGCCGACCATGCAGGCCGAGGGAGTTGACCTGGGTGGGCACGCAGTACGGCGTCCCCACGCTCGGGCCCGGGCAGCTCGTCGCGTTCTCCCAGACCAGGCCACCGTTGGGACGGCTGGTCCATTCCAGGGCGAGGGCGACGACGCGCTCCCCCTCGAGGGCCAGCCCGGACCAACCCAGGGCGTCGTTCGCGAAGCCGTCCGCGGCACGCAAGCGCGCCACCCGGTCCCAGCTGCCGTTGGCCTTGCGCTCGAAGACCTCGACGCGCCCGAGGAGGGATTCACCGAAGCCGTCAGCCTGCGGCGCCGCCGCGGCGATGACGTCGCCGTCGACGTCCACGTGCAGACCAAAGAAGTCGTGGCCGTTGGAGGGGCCCGGCTCGAGCACCGCGGCCTCGTTCCAGGCGCTGCCGTCGAACTCGTACACCCACGCACGTCCGCTGGGCGGACCCGAGCCGTTGTTGGCCCGGTAGTCACCGACGACCAGCACGCCGCCGTCGACCGCGACCGAGGTGCCGAAGGTGTTCAACGAGAAGCCGGCGAAGGGGTCCGGGATGAGCTGAGTCTCGATCCAGTCTCCGTTGTTCGCGCGGTCGAACACGTAGACGGAGTCGGCCTGGATCTGGCCCACGACGAGTCGTCCGCCGTCGATGTCCAGGTGATCGCCGAAGCCCGCCGAGGCGTAGGGGACCTTGGGGAGGATCAGGTCGACCTGGCGCCACTCCCCCAGCAGGAACTCGAAGACGAAGACGCCGCCGTAGTCCCAGACGCCGTGCCTGGGCGCGCCGACGAAGATGCGCAGCGCGGCCTCGTCGACCGCGATCGAGGCGCCGAAGTGAGCGTTGGCGTCCGCCGCGTCCGGGCGCAGGACGTCGACCGGCAGCCAGTTGCCCAGGGCGTCCGCCTCGAACAGGTGGACCGCGCCGGCGTTCTCGGCCAGGAAGTCATCGGCAAGGTCGCTGGTCGCAAGCAGGTCGCCGTCGAGGGCGACCTCGTCACCGAACAACTGTCCGTCCGGACCGGGCGGGGCCAGCACGATCGCGGGACCCGTCCAGGCCCCGGCGACGCGCTCGAAGACGCGCAGGTGAGAGTGTTCAGGACCTCCCGGGTGGCCGACCACGACCCGGTCGCCGGACAGGGCGACGGACCGGGAGCCGTTGAAGGTCGTGAAGGGCAGCCGAGCCTGGTCGCACTGGGCGGCGGCGAGGGTCGGCAGGAACAGTACGGTCAGGGACACGAGGGTGAAGCGCTGCATGGGTACCTCCGAGGATACACCGAGCAAGTGCTGGGCCAAACCGAGACGCACCTGGGGACGTTGGGCCCACCCCAGGCAGGGCGCACACCGCCGGTGTGCGGCCGCGGGCCTGGGGACGTGCGATGGCGCGCACGTCGCCGCCCGGAGCCCGAGGGGCCCGAGGGCCCTACACCGTCACGATGGACAGCAGCTCGTTGTAGCGCTCATCGATGTCGGAGAGCGTGCGCCGGCTCAGGTCCTCGATGCTGAAACCCTGGACGCAGAAGCTGGCCGTCACGGTGCCGTACAGCATCGCCTTGCGCATCGTCTCCGGGTCCGTGTCGCCGGCGCGCGCGATCGAGCCCATGAAGCCGCCGGCGAAGCTGTCGCCGGCGCCGGTCGGGTCGACGACCACGGTGACCGGGTAAGCCGGCAGAGCGAAGTGCACGTCCTCGCTCAGCAGGAAGGCGCCGTGCTCGCCCTTCTTCAAGATCACGTAGCGCGGCCCCATGCCCATCACCTGCTGCGCCGCCTGGATCAGGTTCGACTCACCGGTGAGCATGCGCGCCTCCTCGTCGTTGAGGATCAAGCCATCGACGTGACGCAGGAGCGCCTTGAGGTCGTCGAGGGCGACGTCGATCCACAGGTTCATCGTGTCGGCGACGCTGAAGTGCGGACCCCGAACCTGCTGCAGCGCCTTGAGCTGAATGGCCGGGTGTGCGTTCGCCAGGAACACGAACTCGGCGCTCTGGAACTCCTCCGGGACCTTCGGGTCGAAGTGCTCGAACACGTTCAGCTCGGTGAAGGTCGTGTGGCGCGTGTTCCAGTCGGCCTCGTAGCGGCCGCCCCAGCGGAAGGTCTTGCCCTCGGCGACCTCGACGCCGCTGATGCCCACGCCGCGCTCGGCCAGGTCATCCAGGTGCGCTTGCTGGAAGTCCGTGCCGACCACGGCCACCAGATTCGGGCTCGTGAACGGGGCCGCGGCGACCGCGAAGTACATCGCCGAGCCGCCGAGGGCCTCGTCGCGCTTGTCGTGGACGGTCTCGATGGTGTCGTAGGCCAGGGTGCCGATGACGAGCAGGGACATGGGATTCAGGTGCTGGGGTCTGGGGGAGAGGCGTCCGCTCGGCGCACTTCCGCGTAGCCGTGTCGGACCTGAGCGCCGCCGGGGAGCAGGAGCACCAGCCCGCCACCCAGGCCGAGGGTGGCCAGGGCGAGCCGGTACACGAAGCTCGTGGCGACGCCGATCATGTACAACCCGCCCGCGAGGGACAGGAGGGTTCCGAAGGCCACCTCCCCCACCCCGAGGCCGCCAGGCGACAGGGGCAGGGAGCTCACCGTGTTCGCCACGGTCACGACACACAGGTAGTCGAGGAAGCCGTGGGTGTCCCCGAAGGCGTGGCCGATCGTGTGGCAGCAGGCGGTCGAGCAGAGGTGGTTGCCCATCGAGAGCGCGAGGGTGAACAGCAGCGGGCCGGGGTGCTGCGCGTAGGAGCGCACCGCATCGTCGATCTTCGCCAGCCGGCGGCCCTGGGGCAGCTTGCTCAGGATGGCGTCGAAGCGCACCAGGCGACGCAGCCACGGGTTGACCACGGCGAGCAGGCCGCCGACCAGCCCGAGCAGCGCGAGCAGCACCCAGGGGCGCAGGTCCGCGAAGCGCGAGTCGCTCGACCAGATCGCGATCGCCGACAGGATGGCCATGCCCAGCAGCCCGAGGACCCGGTCCGCCCCCACCGTGGTCAGCGCCGCCGCGCGCCGCTCGGGGTGTCCACGCACGACGACGTACGCGCGCACCAGGTCGCCGCCGGTCGAGCCGGGCAGGACCGTGTTGAAGAACAGGCCCACGTAGGTGAGCCGCAGAGCGTCGAACCAGCGCGTCGGACAGCCCGCGATGAGGAGCAACCGCCACCAGCGGGTGACGATGAAGAGCGAGGCCATGAACAGCAGGCCGAGGGCCAGCGGGATCGCCGAGGTGTCGAGGTCGGAGAAGGCGCGCGGCATGCCAGGCCGGAACTCGATCTGCACCTCGAGCTCTTGCTCGCCGAGCCGCAGCCGGCCCGCGTCGCGGTCGACGCTCACCTGGGCTCCCTCCACCACCAGGTTCGCCGTCCAGCCGCCCTCGGCCAGGATCGGCCCCGCCGTCTGGTCGTCGTCAAAGCGGAACTCGACCCGCGCGCCGCGCCAGGAGCCGTCGATCGTGCCCTGGTAGACCTCCGCCTGCGCCTCGGTCGCCGTGCGCAGGGTCAGGCTGTCGCTCCACGGCACGGTCTTGATGACCACCGCGATCAGCACCGCCGCGACGGCGATGCCGACCAGGCGCAGCACGAGTCCGCGGCGTGAACGCGAGGGCTCGTCCTCGCGCTCCGTCTCGGGCTCAGACGCCATCGTTGCCGCCGCCGTTGCCGCCGTCCTGCTCGACCTCCTGCGCGCGCTCGAGGCGGGCCAGCTCGGTGACCGAGTACGCCGACCACCACTGGGCCCAGTCCTCCTCGCGCAGGCTGTCGAGCCCTGCGGGCGAGACGTGGCTCAGGGTCTGCATCGCGAGCACCCGCGTCCGGTCGGGGTAGGTCGAGAAGTCGTGGGTGATCTGCATCAACGCCTGCAGCTGCTTCAGGCGCCGATCGATCCGCTCCGAGGGCTTGCCGCTGACAGGGGGCAGGCCGCGCGCTTGCAGCAGCTCGAAGACCGCCACGTAGGGCTCGATCTCGCGGCCACCCTCGGGCACGAGCCGGAAGCGGCCGGTCGTGAGGAGCCGGCCCTCGTCGTTGGTGCGTACGCGGCTCGCGAGGGCGAGCAGGGCCTCGTCGAGGAAGGCGTCCCCGAACGCAGCGTGGTTCGCACGCAAGGCCGCCGCCCGGACCAGGCCGCTGGAGTCGTAGCGCCCCTCGGTCAAGGCCAAGGAGATCACGCGCCGCTGGACGGACTCCGAGAGCACGACCAGCGGGCCGAGCTCATCCACCTCGAGTCCGGGGAGCTGACCGAAGGCCGCGATGATGCGCAGCAGGCGCCGGCCGCCCTCGAGGTCGAGCTCGAGGCCCTGCAAGACCTGGCACGCGGCCTCGAAGTCCTGACGCGTGGTCTCGTCGAGGCGCCCGCGGTTGGTGGCCAGCACGACCAGCACGCCGCGCAGCCCGCGTAGGCCCTCCAGCACCTCCGCCTCGTTGGCCGGATCCTGGGGCGTGACGCTTTCCTCGGCCCCGAGCCGCTGGGCGTGGGGGGCCATCTCGAGGAAGGCCCGCTCCCGGCACAGGGCCGACGGACAGAAGGCCGCGTAGCGCACGTACTGGCGCACCCGCTCGGCGTCGAGGAACGTGCCGCGCATGCCGAAGCTGTCCTTGCGCAGGGCGAGCAGGTTCGCGAGCGCGAGCTTGGTGGGGTTCTTGATCGGCTTGACCCGATTGCGGCTGGCGAGCGAGTCCTCATTGAGCCAGTCCGGATCGATCACGCTCTCGAGCAGGTAGTCGAAGCCGGTCCGCACCCTCCCGGAGTACCGGAAGGTGTGGGTGGGGGTCATCAGCTCGTCGAGGTTGACCGAGGCCAGCTCGGCGCTGCGGCAGGAGCCCAGAAGGAGCACGAGACCCGGGAGGAGCAGTCGCTTGGCGGACATGGCGGGCTGGAGGATACGGGGGGAGCAGGGGCGGACCAAGCAGGACCCGCGGCCGGGGATCGAATCGGAGCAAATGCCCTCCCCCACGGAGATTCCGGGATCGTGGGAACCCAGCGGGCCCCCAGGGGCGATGCTCGGGTCGTGAGAGTTCGCCACCCCGCCCCGATACTGGCGCCGTTCCTGGCCCTGCTCCTGACCCCCGTTGGCCTCGCCCAGCACGAGGGTGCCTGGGAGGCCCCGTTCAACCACGTCGTGCCCGACCACTGGAAGCTGTTCCAGAGCGGCTGGGACGGGGAGCCCCTGAGCCCCCACGCGCACCCCCAGGATCCGCACCGCTTCATGGCGGCGCACATGGCCGTGATCCCCACGGGGCCCCACCGCGGGAAGCTGCTCGTCCTGAACTGGATGCGCAAGCACCACGTGCAGGGCCACCAGTACTGGTCGATCGTCGACGTGACCAGCGACCCGCCGACGTTCCTGAACTTCGAGCTCGACATGCCGGAGGAGGACATCGAGCTCTTCTGCGCGGGTCATGCCTGGACGGCGAACGGAGAGCTGCTCGTCGTCGGGGGCGACCGCTTCGAGGGAGAACGGCTGCGGGCCAATCGCCTGGCCTACCGCTTCTGCCCCGAGGGTCCCACCGGCAACGGGATGTGGCGCCGCGAGCCCGACATGGTCCACGAGCGCTGGTACCCGACGGTCACGGCCATGGGCACGGACGCGGGCGGGCACGACCTCATGCTGGTCTCCGGCGGCATCGACTTCGACGGCGCCGCGGCGCACCGCACCTACGAGGCCTTCGATCCCTCGGGCCCACCGGGACACGGGGTCTGGCAGACCAACCACGCAAGCGGCGACACCGTGTTCGACGGCCCGAGCGTGGCCTGCATCGACGCGTTCGGCATCTATCCGCGCGACTTCCTGTTGACCAGCGGTCACAAGTTCTCGGCGGGGATGGGCGCGATGAGCTTCCGCGTGCTGCACCCCGAGTTCGGCTCCGCCGCGCCGCCCCTCTGGCAGGCCCAGCCCATGGCGCGGCCCCTGTGCCGCTGGTACGGCTCGTCGTTCGTGTGGCCGGCGCCCGCCGGCAGCCCCCTGGGCGACGTCGTGTTCCGGCTCGGAGGCGCCATCGTGAAGTGGGACGGCTGCAGCCAGGAGCCGATCCGGCCGCCGACCGCATCGGTCGAGTTCTGCCGCGCGGGCCTCGACCCCTCCGCGCCGGACTGGGGCTGGGAGACCGGTCCGCCCCTGAAGTACCCGCGCAACAACCCGAGCGCGGTCGTCCTCCCGGACGGCACGGTGGTGGTGCTCGGCGGCCGCCTCGATGCGGGCTCGATGTTCCAGACCAACAATCCGGTCTACGAGACCGA
>JAQBVH010000187.1 GCA_027623615.1 Planctomycetota bacterium
TTCGGAGGCGTGAGTGTTGTTTGGCGCCACACCTGACGGTGTGACGACCGGAGCTTGCACCTGTGGCGCAGGCTCCTGGGGAACCGGCCTGACCTGGCGGCTTCGGCGCGGGGCACCTATCCTCTCGCGCCGCCATGTCCATTCTCGCCCTCGAAGATCTCAAGAAGCACTTCGCCGCCCAGGAGGTGCTGAAGGGCGCGAGCCTGGTCATCGATCCGGGCAAGAAGGTCGGCATCGTCGGGCGCAACGGCGGCGGCAAGACGACCCTCTTTCGGATGATCACCGGGGAGGAGCATCCCGACTGGGGCCAGATCCACCTGCGCAAGGGCGCGCGCCTGGGCTTCGTGCCGCAGCGGCCGAAGTTCGCGCCCGGTGAGACGATCCGTGATCACGTGTCGAGCGGCCTCTCCGAGACGCAGGAGCTGCTGACGGAGCTCGAGTCCATCGCGGTGCAGATGGGCCGCGTGGAGGATGATGAGCTCGCACGGTTGATGAAGGAGCACGACCGGCTGACCGGGCTGGTCGAGGAACGCGGCGGGTGGGACACCGAGCGCGCGGTCGAGACCGTGCTGGGCGGCATCGGTCTCGACGAGGCGCTGTGGGACCGGGACGCGAACACGCTCTCTGGCGGCGAGAAGAACCGCACGGCGTTGGCGCGCGTGCTGCTCGGCGGGCACGACCTGCTGATGCTCGACGAGCCGACCAACCACCTCGACCTCGAAGGCATCGAGTGGCTCGAGCGCTACCTGAAGGAGATGCGTGGGGCCGTGCTGATCGTCAGCCACGACCGGCGCCTCTTGCAGAACTCGGTCGAGCAGATCCTCGAGCTCGAGTTCGGACAGCTCGTCAGCTATCCGGGCAACTACCACAAGTATCTGGCCCTCAAGCAGGAGCGCTACGACGACACCCTGCGCCGCTACGAGCAGCAGCAGGAGCTGCTCAAGCGCGAGGACGCCTTCATCAAGAAGCACATGGGCAGCCAGCGCACGGCCGAGGCCAAGGGCCGCGCCAAGAAGCTGACCCACGTCGAGCGCATCCCCAGGCCCTACCACGACGTGCGCCGGCCCGTGCTCAAGGCGCCCGAGGCCGCGCGCGGCGGCGAGAAGGTGCTCGAGACGATCAACCTCGCCGGAGGGTACGACCACGCCCTGTTCCGCGGCGCGAACCTGCGCATCGGCCGCGGTCAACGCATCGGCATCGTGGGCCCGAACGGCTCGGGCAAGTCGACGCTGATGCGCATCCTGGCCGGCAGGCAAAAGCCTCTGAAGGGCAGCGTCGAGGTCGGCCACGGCGCGATCTGCTCCTACTACGACCAGGACACGAGCCACCTGCGCGACGACGGCACGCCGTTCTCGGAGCTCCTGCGCTTCCACCCGGGGCTGACCGACGAGCAGGTGCGCTCGCACCTGGCGCTGTTCCTGTTCCGCGGGAAGGAGGTCGACAAGTCGGTGGCCGCGCTCTCGGGTGGCGAGCGCGCGCGGCTGTCCCTCGCGGTCCTCCTGCTGGAGAAGCCGTCGTGGATGGCCCTCGACGAGCCGACCAACCACCTCGACCTTGCCGGGCGTACGGCGCTCGAGGAGATGCTCTCCCGCTTCCAGGGCGCGTTGCTCGCCATCAGTCACGACCGGGAGTTCCTCGACGGCCTGTGCGACCACATCTTCGAGGTCGGCGGCGGGAAGGTCAGCGTGACCAAGGGCAACTACTCGGCCTGGCGCGCGGCGAAGGAGGAGGCGCGCGCGGTCAAGACCGAGGCCCGTGCGACGAAGGCCGCGGCCGAGAGGAAGGCGGTCCGCGAGAAGGCCGCCCGCGAGGAAGCCTCCGCCAAGGGCTCGAAGAAGCCCAGGGGCAAAGGCAGGGCCAAGGGGTCGGGGTCCAGCTCCGGCTCGGGCAAGGTGCGCAACCCCTACAAGTTCAAGCAGCTCGAGGAGCGCATCATCAAGCTCGAGGAGAAGCTCGGGAAGCTCAACGCGTCCATGGCCTCCGAAGAGGTCTACTCGGACACCGCGAAGGTGCTGGACATCCAGTTCCAGGCAGCCGAGGTCGAGCGAGAGCTCGAAGAGGCCAACGAGGAATGGGCGAACTGGGACTGAGGCCCGGCGCGAGCCAGTGAGGCCCGGCTTGTCCCCTCTGGGAAGCCGCCCCTCAGTAACCCCGGTGCGTGCGCGAGATGCTCCACTCCTCGCCCTTGCCGTGGCAGATCGCGCAGGACTCGGCGCCGCTCGGCGCCGTGTGACTGTCGATGTGGGCGCGAGCTGCGGTGGCGTCGTGGCAGGCCGCGCACGCGTCGCGCCAGGCGCGCTGGGGTGAGCTTTGGTTCTGCGGATGCCCGCGGTCGGGAGGTGCCTCCCAGGCCGCGGCGTTGCCGTGGCAGCGGGCGCAGTTGGCCGAGCCGCCCGGGAGGTCCGGGAAGCGCACGCCCGCGTAGGTGCGCGCGGTGAAGTCACCCGGGTAGGGGTCCGAGCCCTCGCCGACGACGACGAACGCGGCCGGATCGTCGAGGTCACGGCCGCGGTGCAGCCCGTGCAGGAGCCAGCGCAGGTCGATGCGCTGGGCGTCGGTCCTCGGCGCGTCAGGTGACACCCAGGTCGGGCGGTCCTCCGCGCCGCTGCCGCCGTGACACGCGAGGCAGGACTCGAAGCCGCGATAGCGGCCGCCGTGGTAGCCGATGTCCTGGTGACAGTCGTTGCAGCGCGCCGGCAGCGGGAGGCTCGCGTAGGGCAGGACCTCGCCCGGGTCCAGCACCCCGAGCTCCATGCGCGCCGCGGTCGAGCCGCTCTCGAAGTGGCTCGTCTCTCCAGCGAAGGAGATGTTGAAGGAGTCCTCGGCCCAGAGGGTCACGGCGTAGGTGCCGGAGACGAGCGGCAACCCGCGCCACTCGCCCTCGACCTCTCCGACCAGGTCGGAGTCGTGGTGGGCCGCGGGGTAGGCCACGGGCAGCTCGTACGGCGCGGTGTAGCTCGCGAGCACCGCGCTGCCGGCGCCGAACTCGATCAACTCGACGACGCGTCCGGTGGCGGGGTCGAGGGCATAGTCCACGCCCTCGGTCAGCGTGGCCAGGCTGACGACCTGGACGGTGAGACCCGCCGCAAGGTTGCTGTCGACGCCGCCGCGGTAGGTCGCCGCGCTGCCCGGCGCGCCGAACCAGAGGCGGTTCGCTTCCACCTGCTGCACACGCGCGTAGCCCTCGTTCGCGCCACCCGGGTCGATCACGACCACGTCGTCGCGGGCGAAACCGCTGGCGTCGGCGAGGTCGACGAACACGCTCGGGCCATCCACGGCAGCCGACAGCGTGCTCGCCGCGCCGGCGCCGACGACCACTTCGACGGTGGTCACTGCACCGGCGACGTTCAGGTGCGGGGCGCGGGCCGTCGTGAAGACCTCGCTGCCCAGGGCGGTCGAGCTGCCCACGAACTCGAGCCGAGCCGGCTCCTGCAGCGCGATCGTGAAGGGCTGCGGCCCGGTCAGCGCAGCGAGCGGGAGCTCGGCCTCGAGCAGGACCTGTTGGCCCGTGGTCGGCCCGGCGAAGACCACGCGCAGCGCGTCGAGTTCGCTGGCCGCCACGTCCGCCCCCGTGTCGTCGGTGAGCGTGAACGTGACCTCCAGGGCCTCGCCCGCATCGAAGGAGCCGTCGTCGTCTCCGCCGGTGTCCGCGATCGCCAGCAGCGCGAGGTTGCGGCCCGGGTTCCAGAAGCTGTCGTCCAGGGGGTGCAGGTGACCGCCGCGGATACCCAGCGGCGCGAAGCTGTCGTCGTGACAGATCACGCAGGTCCCGTCATCGGTTTGAGGCGGCATCTCCTGCTGGTTCGTGCGGTAGGGCAGGTCCCAGTCGACATCGTCGTGACAGGCGCCGCAGGCGCGGCGCGTGGACGACGCGTAGACGAGGTCGCCGTCCGCAGGCGGCTCGATCGGACCCACTCCATCAGGGTCCCCGTGGCAGAGAACGCACGAGATCACCCCGCTGCGCACCGCGTCCTCGGCCTGCTGCGCGTCGGCGGTCAGGGAGCTCCAACCGAAGTTCTTGTCCCTGGGTTGCAGCCGGTTGGGGAAGGCCGAGAAGCCCACCCACGAGAAGTCGACCAGCTCGCCCGCCGAGCTCGCGTACTGCAGGGGCCTGGGAGCCGCCGCGTAGTCCAGGTCACCGCCCGCATCGACGCCGATCCCGAGCACCGAGGGCAGGTGTCGACCCGAGTGCAGCTTGTGGAACAGCACGCGCGACTCGATCGACACGCCAGGCGTGCCGCCGCCGACGAGCGGATCGTTGAGGTCCTCCGCGCCCGAGGTGTGGCACATGAAGCACTGCACCAGCTCACGACGCTCGTCGTCGTGGTAGCGCAGGTCCCCGTGGCACTCGTTGCAGTTCTCGATCGAGGTCACCGCCCGCGGCGCCAGGACAGCGCTGCCGCCGACGAGCAGAGAGGCGCTCGCCTCGCCCACGTCGACGAAGCCGGGTTCCCCGTCGAGCGTGAACTCCCAGCCGAACGACAGGGCCACCGTGTAGGTGCCCTCGATCAGCGGCTGTCCGGTCCATTCGCCGTCGTCGGCGTCGAAGCTGGGGCTGTCGTTGTACGGCGCGGCGTAGGTCGCGGGCAGCTGCGCCGGGAACGTGTAGCGCCACTGGGTCCCGCCGAGGAACACGGCGTGTTCGCGCACGTCGTCGACCTCGGGCAGCACGCGCTGGTAGTTGCTGGTCGGGCCAGCCAGGTGGGCCCGACCGAACGCCATCTCGTCGAGGCTCCAGGCCGCGCCGCTGTGCTTCTCGAGGGTGAAGCGGACCGTGACCGCATCCCCCGGGCGGAAGTTGCCGCCGGGCCCGGTGGCGCCCGTGACCGCGATGAGGGTCAGGTCGAGGCCGGGCAGGTCCTCACCGCGAACCAGATCGTCGTCCGTTCCGCCGCCCGGCTCCTCGGGGGCACCCGCGGCGCCGTCGCTGCCGTCCTCACAGGCGGCCAGCCCGAGGAGCAGGACGAGGCAGAGCTCAGTGGTGGCACGCATTGCAATCATCGCCCTTCTCGACGTGGGGCAGCGGCGCGGTCACGCCGTGGCATTGACGACAGTTCATGGCCGGGTGATGCCAATCGGGCTTGGGGGATGCCAGCGCGTGGCTCGGGGTTCCAGCGTGGCAGACGTTGCAGCCGTTGTCCTCCACCGGCAGGTGGCAGCCCAGGCAATGGGTGCTCACCGAGCCGCCGAAGGTCGGCGAGGAGTGGCTGCGCGGAGTCGTGCTGAAGTGGCACTGCGCGCAGGAGTCGGACTCGTGACAGGTCGAGCAGCTGTCGCGGTCGAGGGACGCGAGGAACCCGTGGGTGCGCGTGCGGAACGTGTGGTCGTGGCTCTTCGGCGGCGTCACGAGGTGACAGTCGGCGCAGGAGCGCTCGGTGTGGCAGGTGCTGCACTCGCTCGGCAGGTCCCCCGCGCAGAGGCGCGACGCGTGACCGTGCAGACGCTCCCAGTCATGGGTGTGGTTGGGGGGCAACCAGTTCACGTCGATCTCGGTGTGGCAGGTCGCGCACTCGTTCGGCTGCTCGCGCTCCTCGTGGCAGCTCATGCACGCGGCCATGTTCACGCCGAGCTCGGGGCCGACGCGCTCCGCCGCATCGATCCCCACGTGGCACGAGGCGCAGTCGACCCCGGCGTCGATGTGGGCGAGGTGCGAGAACACGACCTCGTCCGAGAGGCGACCGTGCGCCTCGAACAACAGGCGGCCCTCCGCGTCGATCGGGAAGGCGACCTCGATGCGGCGCTCCTCGGGCGACTCCGCGTCGATCCCGTCGTGGCAGGCGAGGCACGTGTCCTGCCAGGGCCAGCCGGGGCGCTCCTCGCCCCAGGCGTCCTCATGGCACGCCGCGCAGCCCATGCCCTGGTCGAGCACGTGGACGCGGTGGCTGAACGAGAGCTCGCGCTCGCCCGGTCGCAGCGCGTTCACGAGCGCGCAGCCGCCGAGCAGGGCCGCGCCGAGGAGTCCGTACTTCAGAACCGCCATGTCACCACCAAGCGCAAGCCGTGGACGTCCTCGCCGGACACCCGGTCGTATTCGTAGCGCACATCGAGGCCGAGCCCCTCGACCGGGCGCCGACGCCAGCGCAGGTACCAGGTGCGCACGTCGACGCGCTCCTCGTCGAAGAACAGGCCGATCTTGTAGAGAGCGCGCGCCGTGCCGAGCGAGGCCTCGCTCTGGCCGAGGTCCTTGACCAGGTCGAAGCCCAGCCCCTCGACCTCGTTCGTGTCCGACTCCCAGCGATCGCCGCTGAGGGTCAGGGCCAGGTCCTGCACGAGCTCCGGCACGGTCAACGACGCCCAACCGCGTTCGAAGTCGCGGTTGAACTCTCCCACGTCGCCGTCATCGTCGACGCGGCGCACGTCAGCGCCGACCTCGACGTAGACCTCGTCCAGGTCGTGGCCGACGACGAGCTGCGACTGGCGGTAGGGGAACAGGGAGCGCAGGGCGTCGAAGAACGGGTCCGCCTCGAGGGCCCGCGCGCGCTGGGTCTCGAAGAGCTCGGTGTGGCGCAAGCGCAGGGTCCACTTCTCCGGCAACCAGGACACTCCGGCGCGGGCCTCGCGCGCGTCGC
>JAQBVH010000188.1 GCA_027623615.1 Planctomycetota bacterium
GACGGACTGGCCGGCGCTGGCCGAGGATTCGTCGGGAGCGTGCAGCTCTTCCTCGAGCGCGATTCGATCGACGAGGTGCGCACGATCGCCCTCGACCCCGCCAGCCGCACGGCGCGCACCCTGACCCGCGTGCTGCTCGCCGAGCGCGCTGACGGGGGACCGACCTATCAAGAGGTCCCCCTGGATGAGGACCCGCGCGCAGCGGGCTGCGACGCCTGGCTGCGCATCGGTGACGTGGCCCTGCGCGAGCACCTGCTCGAGAACCTCCCCCATTGGAACCCGTCAGAGCACTGGGCACGCACCAGCGGATTGCCGTTCGTGTTCGCGCCGTGGATCGTGCGCCCGGGCGTCGATCTCACGCCCCATGCCGAGGCCTTCCTGCGGGCGGCCGAGGAAGGTCGCGCGAACCTGGACCACCTGGCGACCGAGGCCGCCGACGCCTGGCGCCTTCCGGTCGAGGGCTGCCGAACGTATCTGACCGAGGAATGCATCTACTCGCTCGAAGAAGACGAGATGCACCGTAGCCTCTACGCGTTCCGCGACGGCGCGGCGCGCCTCGGTCTTTGCGACGGGGGTCTGGCGCCGACGCCGATCCACCTCGGAGAGCTGCATGCCTAAGCTGATCGACAAGGACCACTGCCCCCACTGCGGCGCCAGCCGTCCCAAGGCTGACGCTGCGGAGGACCCGACGGCGGTCTGCACGAGCTGCGGCGGATCCCTGCAACAGCGACACCTGCGGGCGGGGTGCCTGAGCACGGCGCCCCTCTGGTTCCTGTTCGCGTTCGCGGCGATCCAGTGGCTGCGCTGATCAGCTCCCCTGCGGCGACCACCCGCGAGCACCCCGACGACCGCGCCTCCCAACGGGCGCTCGAGATGGTCGGCCAGCAGCGGGTCGTTGACGACCCCCGCTACGGTCGGCCGGTCTGGCGCTACGAAGTCGCGAGAAGCGGCGGGGAACGCCCCGTTCCGGGCGTGCGTCGTTGAATCGGAGGCCCGGCGAACATAGAACCGACGGGCCGACGAGATCCCCCTCCCAGATCCCCGTCACCTGGCCCAGCCACACCACCTTGACGCAACCTTCCGACACCCTGTTCGAGCTGGACGATTCCGTGCCCAAGAAGAGCAGCAAGCAGGCCAGCAAGAAGGCACCGCGCCGCAAGGACACGTCCGCCAGCGCCGCCCGCGACATCTCGGTGGCCGAGTTCTTCGAGAAGAACCGGCACATGCTCGGCTTCGACTCGCCGACCAAGGCGATCCTGATGGCGGTCAAGGAGGCGGTCGACAACGCCCTCGACGCCTGCGAGGAGGCCGCCATCCTCCCGGAGATCTCGGTCGAGCTGACCCAGGTCTCCGAGAAGGTTTTTCGGATGGCCGTCGAGGACAACGGCCCGGGCATCCCGGACACGCAGATCGGCAAGATCTTCGGCAAGCTGCTCTACGGCTCGAAGTTCCACAAGCTCAGCCAGAGCCGCGGTCAGCAGGGCATCGGCATCAGCGCGGCGGGCATGTACGGCAAGCTCACGACGGGCAAGCCAGTGGTCGTCCGCAGCAAGACCAAGCGCGGCAGGGCGGTCGAGGCGGTGCTCTCGATCGACACCCTGCGCAACCGACCCGAGGAGCACTCGCGGGAGTTCGTCAGCTGGGAAGGCAAGAGCCAGGGCACCCGCGTCGAGATCGAGATGGAGGCCTCCTACAAGAAGGGCCAGCGCTCGGTCGACATGTACATCAAGCAGACGGCGATCGCGAACCCGCACCTGACGCTGCACTACACCGAGCCGGGCGGCGCGGGGATCACCTACGAGCGAGCGACCAAGGACAAGCCCGCCCAGACCAACGAGATCAAGCCCCACCCCCACGGGGTCGAGCTCGGACGCCTGATCTCGATGCTGAAGGAGACCGGCTGCCGGTCCCTGTCCGGGTTCCTCCAGGAGGAGTTCTGCCGGGTCGGCCCGACCGTCGCCAAGAAGATCGTCGAGGCCGCGGGCAAGAAGCTGAGCCTCAAGTCCTACCCGACGCGCATCGCGCGCGACGAGGCCTCGAGCCTGCACAAGGCGATCAGCGAGACGAAGATCAGCTCGCCGCCGACCGACTGCATCGCGCCGATCGGCGAGGAGCTCTTGCTCCGGGGGCTCAAGAAGGAGCTCGAGGCAGACTTCTACGTGACCGCGACCCGGCCGGCGTCGGTGTACCGCGGCAACCCCTTCCAGATCGAGGTCGGCATCGCCTACGGCAAGCCGGGCGGGGTGGGCCTCGAGCTCGAGGAGACCGGACGCATCAAGAAGTCGAAGAAGGTCAAGGTCGATGCGACCGAGGACCTGGTCGCGAACGCCGACGAGCCCGCGCGCCTCCTGCGCTTCGCGAACCGCGTGCCGCTGCTCTATCAGCAGGCCGGCTGCGCGATCACCAAGAGCGTGGTCCAGACCAACTGGCGCGGCTACGGCCTGAGCCAGCCCGGCGGGGGCATGCCCGTGGCGCCGATGGCGATCATGGTGCACATCGCCTCGGTCTGGGTGCCCTTCACCTCGGAGTCCAAGGAGGCCCTGGCCGCCTATCCCGAGATCATCAAGGAGGTCAAGCTGGGCCTGCAGGAGTGCGGCCGCAAGCTCGGCACGTACATCCGCAAGGGCAAGCGCCTCAAGCGGGAGTACGACAAGCGGGAGTACATCGAGAAGTACATCCCGCACATCGGGATCGCCTTGCAGGAGATCCTCGACCTGACCAACCCGCAGCGTGACGAGACGGTGGAGACCCTCGCGCAAGTTCTAAAGGCCGCGCCGCGGTCACCGAGGGGTTTGATGAGCGAATTCGGCTGGTATCTCTTGTTCCTGTTCGCCTGGGTCTTCTTCCAAAGCCTCTGGATCTCGCGCCTCGCCAAACAGGTCAACAACCTCCAGGAACAACTCGAAGCCCGCGGCAAGTAGGCCGCAGGAACCACGATGGCGAAGAAGAAGGCCTCCAAGAAGAAGGCGCGCAAGCAGCTTTCCGTCGATGACAAGAAGACGCTCACGTTGATCGCGTCGACGGCAGAGCGTGTGCGCAACTCGATCGACAAGCGCATCCTGCCTGAGCTCAAGTTCCCCATCCGGTCACTCTCGAACGTCAAGTACGAGAAGAAGATCGGCTACTTCGAGCTCGGCAAGGGGCGCAAGGCGCGCGCCCTGTCGGTGAACACCGTGCGCAACTTCGCCCAGACCCTGCGACTGATGGCCCAGTCCAAGGAGATGGTCGAGAACGACGACTTCGCGACCAAGCGGGAGGCGTACTACGTCTCGAAGAACTGGGGCGAGTGCAAGTTCAAGGAGCAGCCCGAGTCCGACTCGGTCATGGACGACATCGAGGCCCTGGCCAGCCTCGAGGGCCTCTCCCGGGAACACCTGCGCTACTACCCGGAGGAGCACGGCGGCGCGGTCGCGGGCCAGCTGGTCATCATCGACAGGGACAAGGAGACTGGCGAGGAGCTGCGCATCGACTGCACGCGCATGGGCAGCGGCGCGTACACCATCCCGAACTCGGTCGAGCACTTGAAGTTCGAGACCAAGGCCAAGTTCATCCTGGCCATCGAGACGGGCGGGATGTTCGCTCGCCTGAACGAGCACAAGTACTGGCGCACGGGCAACTGCATCCTGATCTCGATGGGCGGCGTGCCCTCGCGCGCCCAGCGTCGCTTCATCCGGCGCCTGTCCGACGACAAGAAGCTGCCGGTCTACTGCTTCGTCGACTGCGACCCGTACGGCATCGCGAACATCTACCGCACGCTCAAGGTCGGCTCGGGCAACGCAGCCCACATCAACCGCTTCTTCTGTGTGCCGAAGGCCCAGTATCTCGGGGTCACGCCCCAGGACATCAAGGACTTCCAGCTCGAGGACGCGACCCACCCCCTCCAGGCTGTTGACGTCAAGCGCGCCAACGACGCCCTGAAGAACGACCCGTTCTTCAAGGCCCACGCGCCCTGGCAGAAGGCCCTGCGCACCCTGCTCAAGGGCGGCGTGCGCGCCGAGCAGCAGGCCCTGGCCAAGTGGGGTCTGAACTACGTGATGGAGGAGTACCTCCCCGCGAAGCTCAAGAACAAGAAGAGCTTCCTGCCTTGAGGCGAGCAACGGCGGCCATTGCAGCGCTGGCCCTGGCCGGCTGCCGATACCAACAGCCGCTGCAGCCTGCCCTGCAAGTCCCTGTGCGCCCGGACCTCGCGTACCCGGAGTACCTCGGCGAGGACACCGACAACCTCGGGATCCCCTCGGCCGATTGGCTGCTCGGCCCCTGGGTCGTCGACGTGGACAGCATCGACCCCGAGGAGAGCGACCTCACGCCCGAGTTCGTCACCCGGCTGCACCGCTCAGTGCTCGTCATCGGGGAGGCATCCTTCCGCTATCAGGACTTCGTTGGTCCAGAGTTCACGATCCACGCGGAGGGGTCGCTCGTCCTGGGTGCGGTCGACGAGCTGGGCGAGGTGGCGCTGACCTTTCAGGTCGTAGGCCAGGAACCCCATACCGACGTCGCCAGCCGCTTCGGCCTCACGCTCTTCCTTGCGCCACCCTTCGCGTGGCACGCCTGGCACCGGCCGTCCAGCGGACCCGATTGGATTCCCGAGCGCGAGGCGCACCTCGCAGAGCTCCTGGCCGACCTGGTCCAGGACTAGGCCGGGGCTTGGGATCCGAGGACACTCCGGGACCCGCGCACGGCCTCCGGCGCGAGGCGGCGGCGGCTCCAGGGGATCGATGGGGTACTCTGGCTCTCCCGTTCCGCCACAGCCCCATGCGTACGATCACAGCCCTCACGCTCCTCACGTTCACCCTCCCGCTCAAGGCCCAGGCCCAGGGCAGCTACGACCAGGCGCTCGCGCGCTACGAGCAGTGCAAGGCGCGGCCGCCGTTCAAGATGCACGGCCGCGGCTGGGAGGCCCTGGCCAAGAGCGGCGATCCGCGCGCGGTCGAGATCATGGCGCGGGACTACGCCAAGCCGTTCTCCCCCGACCATGAGTTCGCGCGCTATCTGGTCACGGCGATCGCGACCAAGCACCTCAAGTCCCTCGAGTGCGTGCCCGCCTTCGACGCCTGGCGTGAGGCGCACGACGCGGCGCAGGACGCGTGGCTGTGGGCGCGTGCCCTCGAGGTGGGGGCGCGGCGCGGGCAGGGCCAGACTGCCGTCGACGTGATCCGCGATCCGAAGCAGGACCTGTTCTTGCGCGCAGCCGCCCTCGACGCCCTGGCCGCCGCGGGTGACACGCGCCTCTTCGAGATCGTGCCCGAGGTGGCGCTCGACATGCCCAAAGCTCCCGAGGAGCGCTACGTGCTCGTCGGCGCCCTGGCTGACGCGCTGATCGCCCTCAAGGCCAAGTCAAGCACGAAGGAGTACCGCGCCATGGCGGTGCCCGTCATCCGACTGCTCGACGACGAGGAGCTGCCGTACGCCGCCAAGCTGACCCTCGCGCGGCATCTGATGAAGGCCCTGAACCAGAAGGAGCTGGTCATGGAGTCCCAGCCTTGGGTCGACGCCCTGGCCGGCAAGGCGCGCAAGGAGACCACCGGCGGACTGGACTATGTCAAGCCGACCTTCTTCGGGGTCGAGGGCAGCGGCAAGCGCATCGTCTACCTGATCGACGCGTCGGACTCGATGTGCAAGGAGCTGCCTGGCGAACGGCCGAAGGGGCCGACGTCAGGTCCGAAGACCAAGCGCAAGAAGGGCGAGCTGCCCACCGAGGCCGACATCCCGTGGCACCTGATCGAGACGCGCTTCGACCTCGCCCGCGAGCACCTGAAGATCAGCCTGCAGCGCCTGTCGGAGGACCAGTCCTTCTGCGTGATCCTCTTCGGCGACCGCGCGCGCACCCTCGACGCGACCAAGGGCCTCGTGCCGGCCAAGTCGAGCACGATCAAGAAGGCGCTCAAGGAGCTCGACCAGATCGAGGAGGGCCCCCCCGCCAACCTGCGTCCGGACGGGACCCTCGAGGGCAAGACCAACTTGCACGCGGGCCTGCGCATGGCCTTCGGCGCCATCGAGAAGAAGATCGTCGGCGAGGGCGCCTACGTCGACCTCGACACCTACCTCGAGGGCGCGGACACGATCTTCCTCCTGTCCGACGGCGACCCGACCTGGGACGACTGGGACCTGGTCGCCGACAACTACCGCGAGGACACCCTGGGCGACCCGGAGAGCCGCATCAAGGTGGGCGACGCGCCGCGGGTGCACTACTCGGGGCCGTACGTTAGCTGGTTGCTGCTGCTCGAGGACGTCGAGCGGATGAACATGTTCCGGGAGGTCGAGCTGCACTGCATCGCGATCGGCGAGGTGCAGATGGCCTTCGTGAAGATGCTGGCCGACATCGGGATGGGGCAGGCCGTCCAGATGGGCAACCGGCCGCAGCAGCAGCCGGGGAAGTAGTTTGGGCCGTCCCGATCCCCCACCCGCCCGCCGGGGGGACCGCCCCGCGCGAGCGCTTGTTGCGGTCCGCGGTTCAGGGTTTTCAATCCTCAGCGCACGTCGAAGCACATCACCCGTCGACCGGCCGGCTCCGCGCCGAAGATCTCCTTGCCGGTCTGACGCACGAAGAGCAGCCCGCTCGAGAGAGCCGG
>JAQBVH010000189.1 GCA_027623615.1 Planctomycetota bacterium
GCCGTGGCGCGGGCCTCGGCCGGATCGACGCCCTGGGCGATGCGTAGGCCGAGCCACCAGGTCTCCGCCAGGCGATGCTGAGCGCCCAGCTCCTCGGTCCACTCGGTCGCGTGTCCCAGCTCGGCGATCGCCTTGAGGTACGCCTGGATCCCGCGCCGGTTGCCCGCGCGCGCCTGGCCGACCTTGCTGACCGCGCTCGGACCGATGCCGAGGTAGGGCGCGTTGCGCCAGTAGCCGAGGTTGTGGCGGCACTCGCGGCCCGGGCGCGCGTGGTTGGAGACCTCGTAGGCGGGCAGCCCGGCGTCCTCGCAGCGGCGCCGCGTGCGCTCGAAACACTCGAGCTCGACCTCCTCGGGCAGGCGCGCGAGCTTGCCCTGGTCGAGCCAGCGCTTGAAGCGGGTCTCCTCCTCGAACGTCAGGTTGTAGGCGGAGAGGTGATCCGGCTCGAGGTCGAGCACGCGCGCGAGCTGGTCCTCCCAGCTCCCGAGCGTCTGCCCCGGCGCGGAGTGGATCATGTCGACGTTGACGTCGCTCGCGCCCGCGCGACGCGCGGCGGCGTAGGCCCGCAGCCCGTCCTCGGCGCTGTGCACGCGCCCGAAGAGGGCCAACGTCTCGTCGTCGAGGCTCTGCAGCCCGATCGAAAGGCGCCCGACGCCGAGGTCGAGCAACGCGCGCGCCTTGTCCTCGTCGAGGCTCTCGGGGTTGCACTCGGCCGTGACCTCCTCCGCGGAGGCCCGGAAGCCCGTGATCGCATCGAGCTCGTCGAGGAAGCGGGTCAGCTGCTCCACCGAGAAGATCGAGGGCGTACCCCCGCCGAGGAACACGGTCTTCGGCGCCTTGGGCGCTCGAGCGCGCGCCTCGACCAGGATGGCGGCGAGCATGCCGTCGAAGTCGTGCCCCTCGTCCGGTACCGAGAAGAAGTCGCAGTAGTGACACTTCGCTGCGCAGAACGGAAGGTGCACGTACAGCGGCGTGCCCGGAGGAGCGGGCGGGAGGGGCTCAGGCGCGGGAATCACCCGCGCAGTCTACGCACGGGCGACGGGGCCGGCTCAGTCGCCGCCCATCACGCCGTAGAGCTTGCGCAGGGCCTCTTGCTCGATCTGCCGCACGCGCTCGCGGGTCAGGCCGACGACCTTGCCGATCTCCTTGAGGGTCATCGCGTCGCCGCCCGGACTGTCGAGGCCGTAGCGCAGGCGCAGGATCGTCGCCTCACGCTCGTCGATCGAAGTGAGCAGCTCCTCGAGGCGACGGAGCAGGTCGCTCTGGAGGCTGACGTCCTCGGGAGAGGAGGTCTTCTCGTCCTCGACGGTGTCCTGGTTGGCCGAGAGCACATCGAGGGAGATCTGCCCGCCCGTGCCCTGCTCGATCGTGCGCTTGAGCAGGGGCCAGGACTCGGGCGCGATGCCGAGCTCGTTGGCGACCTCTTCGACGGTCGGCGTGCGGCCCAGGTGGTAGGCGAGCTCGCCCGAGACCTGGCGCCACTTCGAGATCATCTCGGACATGTAGCCGGGCACGCGCACCGACTTGACGGTGTTCGTCAGGGCGCGACGGATCGACTGCTTGATCCACCAGGTGCCGTAGGTGGAGAAGCGACAGCCCGCGGCGGGGTCGAACTTCTCGGCGGCCTTCATCAGCCCGATGTTCCCCTCCGCGATGAGGTCCTGCAGGGTGAGGCCCCGGTCGGAGTAGATCTTGGCGATCGAGACGACCAGGCGCAGGTTGGCGCGAATCAGGTGCTCGCGGGCCTCCAGGTCCCCAGATTGCACGCGGGCGCCGAGGACCTTCTCCTCATCGGCGGTGAGAAGAGGGACCTCGTTGATCTCCTGGAGATAGGTCTCGAGACAGCGTTCGGAGGAAATGACAGGTCTCCTGCTCGTGAGGTGAGCGGTGGGAGCTGGACGGCACCCCAGGAATCGGATGTCCTACCCTTCGTTCTTGAGGTCCGCGGTCGGACTCGGGCCGATAAACTGAGGGCCTGGGCCGCAGCGGTCCGATAACAGAACAGAGGGATGGCCGATCTCACACAAGAAGGCTCCCTGGAGCAGGTCGTCTCGGAGCAAGACTTCGCGCCGCTCCTGAGCAGAGCCAGCCAGGACTTCCACCTGTTCGCGAACGAGCTGGTGCGGGCCGGGCGTACGACGTGGAGCAAGCGACAGCTGTTCCTGCTCTACACCGAGGCCGACGAGCTGGAGTCGTTCCTCGACGACTACGGCGCGCGCACGAACCGGACCTATGCGACCATCACCGAGTTCGTGGCCTCCGTCCGCGGCTTCGCCTTGGCGGGTCTCAGCTTGGAGCACCTCTTGCGTCGCCTTGAGGGGTACGCCGCCAGCCAATCGCTCGAGCATGGGGAGCGGGCCGAATTCGAACGGGACGTGGCCGGGGCGCGCACCTTCGTGCAGGGTGTGCTGCTCGACCTGATCCGGGCACTCCAGAAGGAGGCGACCTGCCTTGGCGCGCAAGTCCCCGAGGCGCGTGCGGGATCGACCCAGGGGGCTGTCGAGCCCGTGCACATTCGCCTGGCGCACGACCTGGGCCAGGAGGACATCGCCGAGGAGCACCAGATCATCGCTGAGGTCAGCTCGAAGTACCTGCAGGCCGCACAGATGCTCGAGAAGGCACGCGTGGACCGCAGCTGCGACGCGACGGAGCGCGACCGCTACCTGCGCGAGGAGTGCTCGGAGGAGCGCGCCCGGGTCTACGAGGCCACCGTTCACAACCTGCAATCGGCCTACGACACCTATATCAAGAACACCGCCACCGAGGCCGACGACGAGCGTCTCAGACGCCTGCGCGGACACATCTCAGCGACGCTGCACCTGCTCGAGGCGGTCACTCAGCTCACCCACTTCGTCGAGCGTCACGAGAGCGATGTGCGTCACGACGCCGCCCGGCTCCGGTTGGCCGAGCTCGCGCCGCGCAGCGACGTCGACGAGGTGACCATGACCCTGCTTTTCTGGGCCGGGCGGATCTTCCTCGCGGGTCGCGCGCTCGCCGAGGACCTCTTGCCGGCCTACACGAACCTGCAGGCCCTCAAGGTCGAGATCGAGGAGGGGGTGGTCCTCCACGCCCGCCCGGCCTCCCTGGTCGTTTCGATCGTGAACCATTACGGCACTCCGGTCGAGATGGAGCTCGAGGGGCAGACCTGCAACGCAGGCTCGATCCTCGAGATGATGGTGCTCATCGGCTCGTACCCCGACGCGCGCCAGTTCACCTTCCGGGGGGACGCGAACCCCTTGATGGACATCGGGGCGCTGTTCGAGAGCGGGCTCGGTGAGCGGGGTCTCGATTCCCTGCCCGGCTCACTCAGCTACCTGCGCGGGTAACGACTCGGCGCTCAGACGCCGAGGTAGAGGCGATCCGCGAGAACGCCAGGCAAGCCCGCGGCGCGGATCCGGGAGGCCTCACGCTCGATGTCGTACTCGACCCGATTCAGCTCGAAACGCATGGATTCGGTGTCGAATAGGCCATATGCGGCGCGAGGGTCCTCGTCGCGAGGCTGGCCCACGCTGCCGACGTTGACCAGGGCCACGCGTGCATTGCTCAGGTCGACCGCGTCGTCGAGCGTGTAGGAAGTCCGCTCCGGAGAGTCCGCGAGACGCAGGATCGTGACCGGCACATGGGTGTGACCAACGAAGCAGACGCCGCGGCCGAGCTGGTCGAGGGAGGGGTCGGCGTCGTCCGTGGACTGCACGTAGTCGTAGCGCTCGGGGTGGATCGGGGTGCCATGCGCCACGCTGCAGCCTTCGAGTTGTGCGGTCATGGGGAGATCAGCCAGCCAGGCGGTCTCCATGGGAAGGAGTTGGTCTGCGGTCCATTCCACTGCAGCCTTGGCGAAGGGATTGAACCAGCGGGTATCCAGCTCACCGATGACCGCCGCGTCGTGGTTGCCCTTGACGACCGTCGCGCCGACCTCGCGCAGCAGCCCCAGCACCTCGCGTGGCGCAGCGCCGTAGCCGACCACGTCGCCGACCGAGATCAACGCATCGACCCCGTCGCGCTCGATGGCCGCTAGGACCGCTTCGAGGGCGCCGAGGTTTGCGTGCAGGTCACCGAGGACGGCGTATCGCATTGGGACGGGAGAGGAGTGTGGCCGCGAGGGCCAACCCAATGATCGGCAGAACGGCCGAGTCCCATTGAACAGGAGCGGAATCACCGGCCAATGAGAACGCCAGGTGTTGGCCTGCCTCGAGAACTCGCGCCAGCCCGGGGCCGGGATTGGGGGTTCCGATCAGCAGGGCGGGGGTCACCCAGACGCCCAGGGGGAGCACGAGAGCGCGCACCGGGCCCGCCAGGGGCAGCCGGAGGATGAGGGACGACGCGGCCGCCAGATGGAGGGCGCTCAGGGCCGCTCCTCCAAACAAGGCGCGGTCGACTGGAGCGCCGATGGTCCAGGCGCTGCCGACCACGAGAAGGGCCCCGCCAACTGCGGTGACGAGAATCGCGCCAACCTCGAGCCCGGTGCGCCGGAGAGGCTCGAGGGGAGCGAGGAACCACTCGCCCCGGCTGAGCGCACCGGTTGCGAGCATGCTCCCCACCAGGAGGGACCAAAATGCAAGTTCGTATAGTTGAGTCGTCGACTCCCCAGTTCCGACGGTGATGCCCAGGGGCCCGAACGCGGCGACGAAGGGCCAGATCGAGACCAGAATCGCGCCAGAGAGCCACGCAAGCGGGTCTTTGGCCACCGAAACGACGACCCAGCGAATGGTTGATAGCCACACCATGGCTGCCTCAGTCCCCCGTTCGCGAAGGGGCCGCGCAAAGATCACCGGGCTTTCTCCACACCTGTTCCACGGTTCGAATCATGCTCGAAGCGTCGTGGTTCCACGTGGAACATCGCCAGCCGATCCAGGGGTCTGGGCGCCGACGTCGGCAATGTTCCACGTGGAACCTCGGGCGCACGGATCAGTCGATCACGTCCTTGGGTGCCAGCTTTTCACAGAGACGGTCGAGCTCCTCGCGGTCGTGATAGCGGATCACGATCTGGCCCTTGTACCCGTTCCGGTTCTGGATGCTGACGCGCGTCCCCAGGTTGTCCCGCATGCGCCCCTCTAGGTCGCGCACCCATGCGGGGAGACGCCCACCCCGGGGAGTCTCTGCGGAGGATGAAGTTCCGCCCTCCCGGTCACCCTGGGCGCTCTCCTTGACGAACTCCTCGAGTTGGCGCACCGAGAGCTCCTTCTTGACCACGAGAACCAGAGCGTTGCGGATGGCCTCGGGTTCCTTGAGGGGTAGCAGGGCCTTTGCATGTCCCATGCTAATCAGCCCGTGGGCCACGGCGTCCTGGGCCTCCTTCGGAAGCTCGAGAAGACGCAGGTGGTTGGTGACGGTCGGGCGACGCATTCCGACCCTTTCAGCCACCTGTGCCTGGGTGAGGTTGAAGCTCTGCTGAAGCTCTTGAAAGGCCCGGGCTTTCTCCAAGGGGTCCAGGTCCTGGCGCTGCAGGTTCTCGACCAGAGCCAGCTCGAGCAAGCACTCGTCCGTGGCGTTCTCGAGGATCGTGGCGGGGATCTCGGTCAGCCCAGCCATACGTGCCGCGCGCCAACGCCGCTCCCCAGCGACGATCTCGTACCCCCGATCCGAACGACGCACGCAGATGGGCTGCAGAACGCCGTGCCGCTGAATGCTGTCTCGGAGTTCCTCGAGGGGGGCGCTCTCGAACACCTTGCGGGGTTGTTCGGGGTTGGGCCGGATCTCGATGATCGGGAGGCTCGAGGACGCGGGTCCGCTGTTCGCGGGCACCATATCGGCGGCCTTCTGCGCTCCACCGAGCAAGGTATCCAATCCCCGTCCGAGTCGTCGTTCCATGGTTCTTTGCGGTGAGAGTGACTGAGAAGGAGACACCCTGCCCCAGGTGGTGGCCCCCTGGCAAGGGGGCCCACGCGGATTGTCAGCGCCGGGGGCTCGTCCACGGTTCCACGTGGAACATCACCTCACGCTGGCGTCGACGTGCCCTCAATGTTCCACGGGGAACATCCCTGGCCTGCTCGTCGGTGCACAAGGGGAGGCAGCGCAAAGCAACGAGGAACATCCACTGAGCGCAGGGGCTTGGTCCGAAGCATTTGGTGCGAGGCCAGTCCGGTCAATGTTCCACGTGGAACACCGCGTTCGGGAGTCCGCGTTTCGTGCGGGAAGCAGTGAGTGTTCCACGTGGAACATCTCGAGCGTCGCGGAACCGACCACTGGTCGGGGTGCAGGTGACGTCGGCCAGGTTCCACGGACCTCCGAGCCGACCTCCGAGCCAGGGGCCTTGCCGGCGCCCCCCGCGGTCTGGAGGACCTGCCACGGTTTCCCGGGGACCACCGAGTCTGGGAGTCCAGGCGTTGCGCGCGCACGCTCCGGTTGTCCAGTGGATATCCCAGGGTCAACGGCACCGGCGCTGGTTGCGCTCCTGGAGGTGAGGCCCCAGTTCCACCGGCCCATCCTCGAGCCATGGCCCGGTGCCGGGCGCTAGGGCCTGGGGTGGGCACTGCAATGTTCCACGTGGAACCTCGCACGCCCCAGGCCAGGCCAGGCCAGGCCCGGGACAGGCCCACCGGCTTCCATTCTCCACGTGG
>JAQBVH010000190.1 GCA_027623615.1 Planctomycetota bacterium
CGGCGCCGACGGAACGCGGACCACAGCGCCCGAAGATCGGCACCGGCCGAGCCACGTTTGCGGACCTGGTAGTCGAACAGGCCGTCGGTGGGGTCGGCGCCGGGTGTGATCGCCCAGCCCTTGGCGTAGGTCTCCACGTTGCTCGCGACCAGACCGCGGCACGGGACCTCCGCGCCGTCCTCGATCGACAGCCGCAGCTGCGGTGCCCGGGCGAAGAGGGCCAGGGCGCCGATCGCCCCGTAAAGGCTGTCGGCGTGCCAGCGGTACCAGCTTCCCGTGAAGCCTCGCTGGCGCGCCCGGTCCAGCATCTCGGTCACCGCGCCGTCGTAGCCGACGCCGACCATGGCCAAGGCCATCTCACCGTTGGCACGCAGGGCGTCGAGCCGGATCGATCTGCCAAGGACCGCCGTGCGAATCGCGCTCTCCCCGCGCACGATTCCAAGCTCCCGCGCGATCACGTTGGCGTTCCCCATCGGGACGAACCCGAGCGGAGGCCCCGTACCCGGGGGCAGCCCGGCGGCGGTCTCGCGCAGGGTCCCGTCGCCTCCGACCACCACGATCCGATCCCGGTCCGCGAGTTCCCGCGCCAGGTCGGTCGCGTGGCGAGCCCGCTCGGTCGGGTGACGGGTCACCTCCCAACCGACGTTGCGCAGCGCCAGGTCGAGCTCCACGACGACGCGCGGGGCAGCTCGCCTCCCGGCCTTCTGGTTGAAGATGATCGCCGCGGAGCCCGTGGGGCTGGGTCGTTCCGGAGAGCTGACCTGCAAGCAGGCCAGTATGCCCCCGCCCGGAACAACCGCAAACCGCCCCCGGAGGCTAGGCCGCGCTGTCGTGCGTTCCGGACGAGCCCCTCGTCAGGGGCGCCAGGTTCGAACGGAACAACCTGGCGCACCCCGCCCACGTGCGATCCAGAGCGCGCTGGCGACAGGCCCCACGGTCGCGGGTCAGGGCCCTGCGCACGGCGAGCTCGAGGTCCTCGTCCAGCGCTCCGACCGTCTCGTCGAGCACGTCGATCGGTCCGGGCACGGGAAAGGCGGCGCAGGGTACCCCCGAGGCCAGGGCCTCGAGCAGGACCAGACCGTAGGTGTCGGTCCTGCTCGGGAAGACGAACACGTCCGAGGAGGAGTAGTGCCAGGCGAGCTCCTCCCCCCGCTTGGCACCGACGAAGACCGCCTGCGGGAAGCGCCGCTCGAGCTCGGCTCGCGCCGGCCCGTCCCCCACGACCAGCTTGGTACCCGGGAGGTCCGCGCCGAGGAAGGCGGGCAGGTTCTTCTCGACCGCGACCCGGCCGACGTAGGTGCAGAGTGGCCGCGGCAGGTTCGCGAGCGTGGGATGCACGGGGCGCGGGTGGAACCGCCCGGTGTCCACTCCCCGGGACCACAGGGCGACGTTGTCGAGGCCGCGCCCCTCCAGCTCGTCCGCGAGGGTCTGCGTCGTGACCATGACCCGCTCGGCTCGGCCGTGGAACCAGCGCATCGCGCGGTAGGTCCAGCGCACGGGTACACGCAGGCGCGCGTGCAGGTACTCGGGGAAGCGCGTGTGGAACGCGGTCGTGAAGGCCCAACCGCGCTGCACGCACATTCGGCGCGCGGCCACGCCCAGCGGCCCCTCGGTGGCGATGTGGATCGCGTCGGGAGACCAGGCGTCGATGCGCCGGGTCAGCGCCTTGCGCGCCAGGGGCGCGAGCCGGATCTCGGGGTAGGTCGGGCAGGGGATACTGCGGAACAGGCCGGGGTGGATCACCTCCACCTCGTCGCCAGAATCCCGCAGCTCCGCGACGACCGTGCGCAGGGTGCGCACCACGCCGTTCACCTGTGGCTCCCAGGCGTCCGTGATCAGGCTGATCCTCATCGCAGCACCTCCTCCGGTTCGGACTCCATGTTCGCGACCCGGGGACGCCTCCGGCGCAGGAGGGCGCTCTCGGCGACGGCGCCCGGATCGGCCCAGCGCAGGATCTCGAGGCGCCCGTCGAAGTGCTCGACCAGCGCCGTGCAGCTCTCGACCCAGTCGCCGTCGTTGGCGTAGAGCATGCCGTCCACCTCGCGCAGGGCCGCGTGATGGATGTGGCCGCAGACGGCGCCGTCGAAGCCCCGCTGACGGGCGTGCTCGAGGACGGCGCCCTCGAAGTGATCGATGTAGCTGACCGCGTTCTTGACCTTCTGCTTGAGGTAGGCCGACAGGGACCAGTACGGGTAACCCAGCTTGCGGCGCGCGAGGGCCACCAGGTCGTTGAGCCTCAGGCTGAGCTGGTAGGCGCGGTCACCCAGGTGGGCCAACCACTTCGCGTTGCGAATCGTCACGTCGAAGCGATCGCCGTGCAAGACGAGCAGGCGCCTGCCGTCCACCATGAGATGCTCGGCCTGGTCGACGACCTTGACGCCGCCCACGTCCAGACCGATGTAGCGGCGCAGGAACTCGTCATGGTTCCCGCAGACGTAGGTCACCGCGCTGCCGCGGGAGGCAGCCTTGAGGATCCGCTGAACGACCTCGTTCGAGCCCTGGTTCCAGTACCAGCTCTTGCGCAAGCTCCAGCCGTCCAGCACGTCCCCCACCAGGTAGAGATGCTCGCAGCGCACCTGGCGCAGGAAGTCGACGAGCAGTTCCACCTTGCACCCGCGGGTGCCCAGGTGGAGGTCGGAGAGGAAGACGCTGCGGTACTCGTGCTCGCCGCGGCGAGGACCGTCGCCGATGCGACGGGGGTGCGTATTCGATTTCATCTCGGGTTCCCCTGGAGTCCGTACGCGAGCACCATCGGCGGGCAGGACGAGATCTGGTGCGCAAGGGAGCCTCAATTCCCGGTAGCCTCACCTTCACATCAAGCAATCCCCGCCCAGGACCAGGAGGTGCGCCCTTCCGTTCAGGCTTCGATCAAGGGAGCATGAGGGCTCCCTCTGCCCCCTCGAGTCTTTTCATGCCTGGGACCCTTCCCCTCTCCGCCCTGCCCCTCGCGACCCTCGTCGCGCCGCCGCAAGACCAGCCTGCCGAGACGCAGCCGACTCAGGAACCCTCCCCCTACCTGCGGCTGATCGAGGAGGACGACGGCCTGCGCCTCGAGCTCGCCACGCGCAGCTTTCGCTACGAGCGTGAGGGCGAAGAGGACACGATCGTCGACCTCGTCGGCGTGATGCACATCGCCGACGCGAGCTACTACGACGCGCTGCAGGCCAAGCTCGACACCTACGAGGTCGTGCTCTTCGAACAGGTCGTCCCCGTCGACCCGGTCGCCGGTCTGGTCGACGTCGACCCGAACGAGCGTGCCCGGGTCGCCGCCACCCATCGACGACTCGGCGTGCTGCTCAGCCAGGCCATGCGCTACCGCGAGGAGGTCGGCGAGGCTCCGGTCGACGCGAACACCCTGAGCAAGGCGAGCACGCTCCCCCGTGTGCGCCGCAAGATCACGTCCTCGGCCAAGGATGCCTGGGGACGCCCGATCGATCTGCAGGCGGACGAGGACGGCGAGCTCAGCGTGGTCAGCCTCGGCGCCGATGGCGAGACCGGCGGTGAGGGGCTCGACGCGGACATCGCCCTGCACGAGGACGATGCGCCGCCCAGCGAAGGGCAAGGAATCCAGAAGACCCTGGCCGACGCCTTGGGTCTGGTCTTTCAGCTCGAAGGCATCGACTACGCGAGCGCCCGCTGGCGTCGCTGCGACGTGACCCTGGCCGAGCTGCAGGATCTGCTCGAGGAAGGTGGCGCGGACGGGAACGGCATCCTCGGCGCCCTGCAGGGCGGCTCCGCTCTCGAGGCCCTCGCGTCGGGCCTCTTGCGCTTCATGGGCGCGACCAAGAGCGGGCGCGGCATGCTCAAGCTGGTCGGCATCGAGGCCCTGGCCCGGGCCGAGGACCTCATGAGCGCGCCCCCGGACGGCATGGAGGAGCTCTTCACCGTGCTGCTCGAGCGGCGCAACGACGTGGTCCTGAGCTCGATCGAGACCCTGCTCGCCGAGGAGCCCGACACGGCCAGCCTGGCGGTCTTCTACGGCGCGGCGCACATGCTCGATCTCGAGCGGCGCCTCGTGGACGAGGTCGGCCTCGCGCCGATCGAGGACAGCTGGTTGCCCGCCGTGAACCTGCGCTTCGAGGACACGGGCCTGCCGATGAGCACGGTGCGCATGATGCGCAAGACGATCTCGAAGGCGATCGACCGCCAGCTCAAGCGCTGAGGAGCATGGGCGACGCTCAGCTGGACGCCGCCTTCGAGGCCGCCCGCGCCGCCGCGTGCGAGCGCGACGGCGACCTGGGCGTTCCGGCCACCGACCTCGCTGCGGACTTCAAGGCGCGCGTCCTCGAGCGCGCGGGTGCGACCGGCGCCTCCATCTCCGAGGTCCTCGCCGCGACCCGAGGCGACGACCTCTACCTGGCGCTCGCCTGGCAGCACGGCTCCCAGGCGGCCTGGAGCATCTTCTCCGAGCGCTACGAGCAGGGCCTGGTGGCCGCCGCCCAGGGCCAGGGCGCGGGGCTCGAGCAGGCTCGAGACCTGGCGCAGGGCCTGCCCGGACAGCTCATCGCCGAGGACACCCTGACCCGCTACCAGGGCCGCGGCAGCCTGCGCGGCTGGCTCAAGGTCATGGTCCAACGCCGGGTGATCGACGGGGCACGGCGCAGCGCGACCGAACAGGACCTGGGTTCGGTCGTGCACGAGGCTCAGACCCCGGCGGGCGACGCGGACCTGGGCGCGATGGAGCGCGAGACCACGCAGAAGCTGATCACCGCCGCCCACGCCCTGGCGGAGAGCCTGACCCCCAAGGAGAGCTTGGTGCTCCAGTTCAAGTACCGGGACGGCCTGCCCCAGCGCACGATCGCGCGCCTGCTCTCCGTCTCCGATTCGCGGGTCACCCGGCTGGTGGGCCAGGGCAGCGAGAAGCTGGCAGCCCAGCTGCGCAGGACCTTTCCCGGCGGTCGCCCCGAGCCCTTCCCCGGCCTGGACGCGCTCTGGCGAACCCTCGGAAACTTCCAAGTGGACCGTCAAGATCCAGCCCTGCCCCCCGACCACGGAGCGGATCCCCCGACCGCAGGGACGCCATGAACGAGTTCCAGAGCCAGACACCGCATCCCGACGACGACCTCCTCGCGGGGTACCTCGAGGGCGCGCTGCTCGCCAGCGAGCGGGAGGAGGTCGAGCACCATCTGTCCCGGTGCTCGCGGTGCCGCGAACTCGCAGCCTCCCTGGTTCCACAGCGGGAGCCCGCCCCCGCCTTCGAGGGCTTCGAGGCCAGCGCCGCGCCGGCCCCGGTCGCCGACCGGCGGGTCCTGCCCGGCCCGGGCTCCCCGATCGCCCTGGCCCTGCCCTGGTTGCTGGCCGCCGCGGCCCTGCTGCTGTTCTTGCTGATCCCCGGCGGCGGCGAGGACGACGGTCCGCCGCCGAGGGAGACCCGGATCGCCGCAGCGATGCTGGCCGCCGAGGCGGAGGAGCTCTTCAGCGCCCTGCGCTCCCCGGATGCGGTGAGCAGCAGCGACCAGTGGCACCTGGGCCTGCGGCTCGAGCAGCCGGCCACCGTTCGCGTCCTGGCCGTGCTCCACGACGGGCGCACGATGCCCGTGCCGCTCGACGGAAGCGGCGCCGAGCAACTCGACCTGCCCGCGGACACCAATCACGCGTTCGGCCCCTACCCCAGGAGGTTCGACGGTTCGTCCGTGAGCTGGTTGCTCGTGATCGCGGGGGGAGACGACGCCGAGGTCGCCGAGATCCGCGCGATGATCGGCGCGGCCACCAACGTACGCAGCGTGACCGAGGCGCTCTGGATGGGCGCGTGGGAGGCTCAGTTCCAGGTGCTCTGGCTCTAGTCGACCGCCACCGGCGCCGCGTCCACCAACACGAAGGCCGCCCAGTGCCGGGGGTGCGAGAAGTCCACCAGGTCCCTGGCCTCGATCGTGCGCGGTTCGGCCCCGGGCAGGGGGAACCCGTCGTGGGAACGGGAGGCGATGCGATCGGGGTCGAGGCCCATGGCCCTCAGGTCCGCGAGGTTGGCCTCGGGGGCCCTGCCCGCGAGCCAGCGCTTGGCCTCGAACAGGGAGGCCTCGGGGGGCATCGGCGCGCCGGGGGCGAAGGTGCGGCCACCCACCGTGCGCGCCTCGTCGATGCCGCCGCACCAGTTCCCGTAGAAGCGATCCATGAACAGCAGCGCGGCCCGGTCGTCCACGCTCCAGAGACTGACGAGCACGCGCTGCGCGCCCGCGTGCAGGAAGCCCCACGGTAGCGACACGAGGCTCTCGCCCACCGGCACGCCGGTCTGGGTGTCGCAGGCCGAGAGGGTCACGAGCTCGCAACCGTCGAGGCGACCTCCCCAACCCCGGATCAGCTCGTCGAGGGTCAGGAACCCGTCGCCCAGCGGGTCGCCCTCGCTGGGGAGCGAGAGGGCCAGCGCTGCTTCGTAGGGTCGCGTCGGCGTCGCGGCGATGCCATGGGTCGCCAGGTGCAGGACCCGCGGCGCCCGGAGCGCGCCCTCGAGCGCGGCCTCGGTGGCCCCCGCGCCGGTCAAGAAGGTCAGCTCGTCGCCGCGCCCCGCGAGCCAGGCGCCGACGCGCCGGACCTCGACCGCCGTGCCG
>JAQBVH010000191.1 GCA_027623615.1 Planctomycetota bacterium
GGGCTCCTGTTCCTGATCGGGTTCTTCAAGAAGGCCTGCGTCGCGGACAACCTGGCCATGCTGGTGGACCCGTACTTCGCGTCCCCGGCCACGCACTCCAGCCTGGACGCCTGGTCGGCGATGCTGCTCTTCACCACGCAGCTCTATTGTGACTTCTCCGGGTACTCCGACATGGCCGTGGCCTCGGCCGGGTTCTTGGGCTTCCGGCTCCCGAGGAACTTCGACTACCCCTACCTGCGCCCCAACATCACGGTCGCGTGGCGCGCCTGGCACATGACCATGACGACCTGGTTCCGCGACTACGTGTACGCGCCCCTCAGGGGCAGCCGAGGCGGCAGCTTCGCACGTGCGCGGAACGTGATCGTCACGATGATCATCGTCGGTCTCTGGCACGGCGCCCATGGACGCTTCCTCGTCTGGGGTGCGATCCACGGCCTGGCCCTGGTCACCCACGCGACGTGGGCCCGGGGCCGCGCGCCCGGCGGCCGGGCCAAGGTCGCCACCTCGACCCTGGTCACGTTCCTCTACGTCTGCCTGACCATGGTCGTGTTCCGCGCGGACGACCTGGGCACCGCGTGGACGGTCTGGAGCCAGGTCCTCGGCCAGGGCGGGGCGGCCGCTTCCGTGTTCGGGCCGGGTCCCCTGCTGGTGTTCACGGGGCTGGCGCTCGTCCACGTCGCGGCGCGCGCGCGGCTGCTGACGCCCCTGCTCGTGCGCCTCCCCGCGCCCGCGTACTCTGCCCTGTGCGGCCTGTTCGTCGCGCTGATCCTCGCCACGATGAAGACGGACGTACGGCCCTTCGTCTACTTCGAGTTCTGAGCTGGGCGTCCCACCGGTGCGCCTGGCCGGCGCCCGACCGCAGGTCACATGGGCAGCCGGCCCTGGGCCACCGCCAGCTCTGCCAGCAGCACCGCGCCGCCCGCCGCGCCGCGCAGGGTGTTATGGCTCAGGCAGACGAAGCGCCAGCCGAGCACGGGGCAGGGCTGGAGGCGGCCGATCACACAGGCCATGCCCTTGTCGAGGTCGCGGTGGCGGCGAGGTTGGGGGGCGTCCTCGGCCTCGAGGTAGCGCGTCGGGATCTCGGGCGCGCTCGGGAGGCCCAGCTCCTGGGGCTCGGAGCGGAACTCGTCCCAGGCTGCCCGGACCTCCTCGATCGTCGCCTCGCGGCCAAGCTCGATCGACACGCACTCGGTGTGACCGTCGAGCACCGCGACGCGGTTGCACTGGGCGCTGAGCACGAGCTTGGCCGGCGTGATCGCGCCAGCCTCGAGCGTGCCCAGGATCTTGGCCGACTCGGTCGCCAGCTTTTGCTCCTCGGTCGGGATGAAGGGGATCAGGTTGTCGATCGCCTCCATGCTCGACACGCCGGGCACGCCGGCGCCCGAGAGGGCCTGCAGCGTGACCACGTGCAGCCGCTTCACGCCGAACGCGCGCTCCAGGGGCGCGAGGGCCAGCACGAGGCCGATCGTCGAGCAGTTCGGGTTGGTCAGGATCCCGCCGGCGTAGGGCTGCGTGTCCATGAGGGCGAGGTGGCCGGGGTTCACCTCCGGCACGACCAGGGGCACGTCCGGATCCATGCGGTGGCTGGCCGCGTTCGACACGACCAGCTTGCCGGCGTTGGCCCAGGCCACCTCGATCGGACCCGCGACCTCACGGTCCATCGACGAGAACACGAGGGCCACCTCGTCCGCCGGTTCCTCCGCCGGCACGAGCTCCATGGTCGCCACCGCCTCCGGGCAGGCACATGCCTGCACCCAGCGCGTCGCCTCCCCGTACGGCTTGCCGACGTTGCGCGGGCTGGCGCAGAGGCGGGTGAGCTCGAACCAGGGGTGCTCCGCGAGGAGGGTCACGAAGCGTTGGCCGACGCTCCCGGTCGCGCCGAGCACGGCGCAGGGGATGCGGCCCGTCCAGCCAGGGGCAAAGGTCATCGAATCAGGAGGGTGGCACCGTTCATCGGTGGCGAGGGCTCGAGCCCGAGCAGCTCGAGCAGGGTCGGCGCGACGTCGGCCAGGATGCCACGCGGTCGTAGCCTGGCGCCAGCCACGTCCGCGCCGCAGAGCACGAACGGGACCGGGTTCAGGGTGTGGGCCGTGTGCGGCTGGTTGCTCAGCGGATCCCAGAGCTGTTCGGAGTTGCCGTGGTCGGCGGTGATCGCGACCACGCCGCCGCATTGCTCCACCGCAGGCACGAGCCGCTGCAAGCAGGCGTCGATCGTCGCGACCGCCTTCATGGCCGCGTCGTAGATGCCGGTGTGCCCGACCATGTCCGCGTTGGCGTAGTTGATCACGTAGACCTCCGTCTCGCCCTTCTGCAACTCGGCGAGGATCGCGTCCGTGACCTCGCGCGCGCTCATCTCGGGCTGCAGGTCGTAGGTCGCGACCCGGGGGCTCGGCACGAGGATGCGCCCTTCGCCGGGATAGGGGTCCTCCTCTCCGCCGGAGAAGAAGAAGGTCACGTGCGCGTACTTCTCCGTCTCCGCGATGCGCTTCTGCCGCAAGCCGGCGGCGCTGACGAGCTCGGGGAAGATCCCGTGCAGCTCGGTCGGCGGGAACGCGATCGCGTACGGGAAGTCCGCGCGGTACCGGGTGAATGTGACCATCTCGACCTTCGCGCGGCGCGAGCGTTCGAACCCGTCGAAGTCGTCGAAGGTCAGCGCCATGCAGATCTGACGCGCGCGGTCCGAACGGAAGTTGAAGAAGATCAGGCCGTCGCCGTCCTCGAAGCGGCCCTCGTTAGGCTTGCCGATGACCGTCGGCTCGAGGAACTCGTCGCCGACGTCCTTGGCATAGGAGGCTTCGAGGGCGGCCACCGCGCTCTCGGCCGTCTCGCCGCGTCCCGACACGAACAGATCGTAGGCGCGCTGCGCGCGGTCCCAACGGTTGTCCCGGTCCATGGCCCAGTAGCGACCGACCACTGAAGCGATGCGTCCCATGCCCGTGCGCTCGAGTTCGGCGTGCAGGCTGCCGAGGAACGCCGCGCCCGAGCGGGGCGGCGTGTCACGCCCGTCGGTGATCGCGTGGATCAGGAGCTTGTCCCCGTCGAGGCCCTGGCGCTTGGTCAACTCGACCACACTGCGCAGGTGATGGTCGCTCGAGTGCACGCCCGCATCAGAGAGCAGGCCCATCACGTGCAAGCGCTTCCCGTCCCGCATCACGCGCTGCACGAGCCCGGTCAGGGCCCCGTTCTCGAAGAAGTCCCCCTCCTCGATCGCCTTGTCGATGCGCGAGATGTCCTGATAGATGACCTGCCCGGCCCCCAGGTTCATGTGGCCGACCTCGCTGTTGCCCATGATCCCCAGCGGCAGCCCCACCTCCTTGCCACAGGCGTCGAGCAGGGTGTGCGGATACCGCCCGAGCAGCTCATGGAAGTAGGGCGCGCAGGCAAGGATCGCGTTCGATTCCGCCTCGACTCGATGCCCCCAGCCGTCCAGGACCACGAGCAGCAGGGGGCCCTTCAACTGGCCACCTCGCGCGCTGGGCGACCCGGCGGCATACTGGCGGTCGGCCGTTCGACCGACCACGAACAGGAATCGAGAGAAAGTCCCATGGCGCTGAATCTGTGGCAACGCGCGACGCGCGCTTGCGAGAACGCGAGAGTCTACCTGAGCCGGCGAGCTGTCCGAGGGCGGACCGGCCTGGTCGTGTGCGTCATCGCCCTCGCCCCCGCCTGCGGCACCCTCAAGAACTTCAACGCGTTCTCCGTCGACAACGACAAGGAGCTCGGCGAGGAGGCCTATGGGCAGATCCTGCAGGGAGAACAGCTCGTCAAGGGCGGGTCGGCCTACGAGATGGTCAACCGCCTCAAGAACAAGCTGGTTGCCGCCGCGCACGCGGATGATCCCAGCCTGGTCGAGCTGTTCAACTGGGAGGTTCAGCTGATCGACAACGACGGCACGGTCAACGCCTTCGCCCTGCCCGGCGGCAAGATGGCGGTCTACACTGGAATCCTCCCAGTCGCCCAGACCGAAGCAGGTCTGGCCGTGGTCATGGGCCACGAGATCGCCCACGTGATCGAGCGGCACGGTACCGAGGCGATGACCCGGGCCTCCACGGCCGAGGTCATCATCGAGATCTTTGCCGGCAGCAACAAGGATCTCAGCGGCCTGACCGCGAACCTGTTGCAGCTCAAGTTCGGTCGCAACGCGGAGCTCGAAGCCGATCGCAAGGGGCTGCGCTACATGGCCATGGCGGGCTACGACCCGCGCGTCGCCGTGGACTTCTGGACGCGCATGTCGCAGCTGGGCGGCGATGCGCCGCCGGAGTGGATGTCGACCCACCCGGCCCACGACACGCGCATCCAGCAGATCGAGTCGCTACTACCTGAGGTCATCCCGATTTACGAGGCGAACAAGGCGAAACCCTGAGGCAAACTTGCCGTAGGCCCGATAAGGGTAAGTCCTTTCCAGAACGGTCGTTGCAAGGACGTCTCTTTCTGTGGGCCTCCCGTTTTCCGCGAAGTTCCTGGCGAGTTTGGCCCGGGACCGAACGATGCAGCGGATATTCGCGTCCCTGAGGCCTCGGAAACACCCGTTCGAGGCCTCGACCGCCCCCTCAGGAGACGCCAGACCCCCCCGGAAGGGCCTTGAAAGTCGCCTTCGTAACTCCGGAACTCCTCTCGCTAGTGAGGCGCACCTCACTCGCCGAGATCTCAGAGTTCCTGCCGCAGACGCTGATTCAACTCGGCGCGGACCTGCGGGTCTTCCTTCCGTACCACGAGGACGTCGAAGGGGCTCGCCTCATGGACCTGACGCACGTCGGCAAGATCGACGTCGGCGACGGCGAGGGGACCGTGAAGATCGACATCCACGTCGGTCGCCTGGGTGAGGTGCCGGTCGTCCTCGTCGACCACCCCCACCTCTTCCGTTCGCGGCATCCCTACGGCGACGAGAACGGGCCCTACGCCGACAACTGGCGCCGCTACTCGGTGTTCTGCCGCGCGGTGCTCGCCGCCCTGCGCCTGCTCGACTTCAAACCGGACGTGGTGCACTGCCTGGATTGGACCTCGGGCCTCCTGCCGCTGATCCATCAGCTCGAAGTCGCCGGCGACAAGACCCACCCCGCGTGCCGCGCAGGCACCTTCTTCGGGATCCACAACCTCGCGATGCAGGGCTCGTTCGAGCGCGAGATCCTGCCCAAGATCAACGTCCCGCACGAGCTGTTCCAGACCGTCTCGGGCATCGAGTTGGGCGGCAAGGTCAACTTCATGAAGGCCGGCGCCGAGTACTGCACCGTGATCGGCACCCACTCCCCGAGTACGGCGGAGCGCGTGCAGACCGTGGAGCGGGGCGACGGGCTCGACGAGACCTTCCGCCGCCGCCGCAAGGAGCTGGTGGGTGTGCTCTCCGGCATCGACTACCGCGCCTGGGACCCGGCCCACGACCCGCTGCTGCCGCAGGCCTTCTCGGTCGACGACAAGGACCCCTCGGTCGGCAAGCGCAAGTGCAAGGCCACCCTCCAGGCCGGCCTGCGCCTCGACAACGGGCCGCGCACGCCGCTCGTCACGATCATCGGCCGCTTCGACACCGACAGCGGCTTCGACATCCTGGCCGAGGCCCTGACCCCGATGCTCGAGCGCAACCTGCAGCTCGTGCTGATGGGACCGGGCAGCCCGGAGATCCTCGAACGCATCCGCACCGTCGAGCAGACCTTCGTCGGCCGCTGCCGGGTGATCGAGGGCTACAACGTGAACACGGCGCACACTCTGCTGGGCGGCGCGGACATGCTGATCATGCCGGCCCACTACCACGCCTCGAACGCCCTCTGCGCGATCGCGATGCGCTACGGCGTGGCGCCGGTGGTGTACGCCCACTCCGGGCTCGAGGACACGGTCGTTGACGTGGCCAGCGATGCGAAGAAGGGCACCGGGTTCCTCTTCCCACAGTACACCTCCTCGAGCCTGCTCGACGGGATCGACGAGGCGCGCGCCCTCTACAAGAAGGCGAGCGAGTGGAAGAGCCTGTCCCAGCGCTGCCTGGCCCAGGACTTCTCCTGGCAGGAGAGCGGGCGCAACTACCTCAAGGCCTACCGGCGCGTGACGCGCCGCGTGCGCGGCCGGTAGATCGTGTCGACCGCGACGCGCATCGTCGGCCTCGACGTGGGTGGCACCCAGGTCAAGGGGGGCTACCTCGAGCGCTCCGAGCTCGATCGGCCTGACCCTGATCTGCTGCGCGGACGCCTGCGAGCGATCGACACGGACCTCTCGCAGGGCATCGGCGCGTTCGTCGATCAGCTCGCGGCCTTCGCGCGGGCGCTCGGCTACGACGGCGCGCTCGGAGTTGGCGTCCCCGGGGTCTTCCACAGCGGGAGCGGGGAGCTGCAGCGCAGCGCGAACATGAAGGGGATCCAGGGCGTGCGCCTCGCCGCGGAGCTGCGCGCGCGCCTCGGCGAGGGTCGCATCGTCGTCGACAACGACGCGAACGCGGCCGCCTTCGGCGAGCAGTGGCTCGGCGCCGGCGCGAACACCCGTGACCTGATCCTGATCACCCTCGGCACCGGTGTCGGCGGCGGCGTCGTCCTGGATGGCGAGATCTTCCGCGGCCCGACCG
>JAQBVH010000192.1 GCA_027623615.1 Planctomycetota bacterium
CGACGACCGCAACGAGGATCAGGACGATCTTGGATCGCAGGGACATGGGCGTGGTCCTAGGCTTGCTCGCGCTCGGGCGCCTCGACGTCCGACTCGCGAGTGAGCGACGGCGCGGCATCCAAGTCCTGGTCTCCCGCCCCGGGCTCGTCGGCTTTCTCCTCCGTGCGCAGTGGCTGGGTCGCGTCGTTGATCAGCTGGGCGAGGCCGGTCAGCTCGTCGCCCTTGCGGAGACGGAAGTCACGTGGCCGCTCGCCCCGCCGCACCGCTTCCAAGAACTGCTCGAAGCGGTAGACCGGGCCCGCGATGCGGAAGGTCGACAGGATGCCGACCATGAAGGTCAACGGGAGGAAGACCCCGAAGCTGATCGCGACGACGCGTAGGACCACGTCGTTGGTGTTGCTCATCAGCAGCTCGGAGTCGTTCGGCAGGTCGAGCGCCGCATTCGAGAGGGCAGCCTGGAACAGCACCAGCTGCAGCAAGAGCGACAGGGCGGAGAGGCCCACGAAGGTCAGCGTGAGCTTCAGCTGTAGCCGCGGCTTGATCAGCTTCTTGCGGCGCTTGAACTTGGGCGGCTGGGACATGGCGGGGACGGGGGGAGGTCGCGGTGAACCACGAGGGGCGAGTCTTTCATCGACCAGGCCGGCTCGCGGACTTGAGAGGAGTGGGTCTCACCTCGGGATCGCCCGCTCCCGCCGGGTCAGCGCGCGCTGGGCTGTCGGCGCAGGGCGGCCCGCCAGGCGTCGACGTTGGGCTCGACCCGCTCCAGGCCGGTCAAACCGAGGAGCATGCGGTGGGCGTGCTCGCGCACCCCGGGCTCGGGTCGATCGAGGGCGAGGATCATCTCCTCGGCCACGTCGGCCGCGCGCAGGGCGAACAGGGCGCTGCACGTGGCCCGCACGACCGTCGGCTCCCTGTGGCGCAGCATCGGCAGCAGGGCCGGGGTGAGCTGTCGTCGGAACAGGCGCTTCTTCGCGCACTCGTTGATCGCGAGGCAGACCTCGGCGCTGTCCTGGTGGCGGAAGTACACGAGCAGGTCCGGAGCTTGCTCCGCCCACCAGCCGGTCTCGTCGTCGAACCAGTTGCGCCAGCGCCGGGGCTCGGCGTTGATCGTCATCGCCGTGATCTCGCGCAGCGCCCAGTAGGCGTTCGTGCGCACGGAGCGATCCTCGTCAGCCAAGAGGTCGATCAGGTCGCCGACCGCCTCGTAGTCGTCGAGGCGTCCGACGGTGATCGCGGCCTGCTTGCGCTCCTCGATGTTGTGGGAGCTGAGGTACATGCGCACCAGCCGTGCGCCGGAGTCGTCGAGGGGGGTGTCGACGTGACGCGCGACGTTCCCGAGTTCGAGCAGCACTGTGGCGTCCCAGGCGGGTTTGACCCGCAGCAGGCTGGCCAGCTTGCGCATCGACGTCGCGCTGCGCACCTCTCCCAGCCCGCGCAGGAGGTAGAGATCCAGCCACTCCTGGATGTTGCCGTAGGCCGAGGCGACGCGCGTGTACCCGCGCGGATCGCGCTGCAGCAAGGTCGCGACGCAGCTCGAGAGCTTCTTGCCCACCGGGCGATGATCGGTCAGCGTGTGCTCGGGGTGAGGCTTGGCGAGCGCGAGTACCAGATCGAACGAGGTGCTGTCGGCGTGCTCTGCGAGCAGGTCGAGCGCCACGCAGGCCGCGGTCACGCGTGGACCGGCGGCGTAGTCCTCGAGCCGCAAGGCCACGAGCGCCGGAATGCCCTCGGCCAGTTCGTGCAGCCCGGTCAGCGTCGTCGCGTCGAGGACGGGCGGCGCGTCCTCGGGGAAAACGAGCGCCCGGTCGGCCGCGCGTAGGGCCAGGGCCCCGCGCCACTGCTCGACTGCTTCGGGACCGCGCTCGCACAGGGCTTCCAGCAGAGCCTCCTGCTTCGGCAACGTCCCCGACGCCGCGGCTTCGAGCAGGTCGTCGAAGCTGTCAGCGAACGCCGGCGCCGACAGGGCGACAGCCAGGAGGGCCGTGGGGAGTGAGGTGCGCATCAGTCGCTCTCTATTGTTCATCCTCGTCATCCTCGTCATGCTTGGCCTTGAGCTTGCCGAAGAATTCCAGGGTCACGGGGTCCTGCCACTTGACGGACTCCAGCACGTAGACGTCGTTCAAGTCGAACGCAGAGATGTCACCCGTGTAGTGACGCTTGACATTGGTGTGGTCCCGGTACTCGAGCTGCACCACGCTCTCTGCGTGCGCCTGCGCCGATTGGACCGGTTCGACGCCTTGCAGCTTCAGCTGCAGCAACGGGTCGAGGCGGCTGGAGACCAGGTCCTCGTCCGGGAGCTCGACCACTTGCCAGGAGAGCAGCTGGGGCAGGGTGTCCACGCCCAGATCGGCGTTGAGCATGGCCTCGTCGAAGGTCACACGGGCGCCCGGCGCGAGGGTGATCGTCTTCCCGCCGACCGATCCGAAGACGCGTAGGCTGGCCGGGATGGTCAGGTCCGAGAAGGGCGCGAAGAGCATGCCTCGGAAGGTTCCGGTCGGGAGGAAGACGAGCGCATCCTCGGGGGTCTCGATGGCCTTGGCTCCGCCCGACGGCTCCCCGAGGTCACCCAGGAAGATCCCGACCTGGGTCGGCAGCACACTGATCATCTCGAGGGCGCTGCCGGCGCGGAAGCGGAAGTCCCGAAGCACGAACACCTCGACCTTCCCGTCAGCCCCGTCGAGCTCCAGGGTGCCATCGACCTCGAGGGTGTCGACCACGAGGGTGAGCGGCCCCTTGAGCGTCAGGGTGGTGCCGGCGTTGATCTGAACGGCCTCGTACCGCAGGTCGACGTCGGACAGGCTGCTGCCGCTCAGGTCGACGCTGCCCCCCGACAGCGGGAGGTCGGGGACGGGGATCGCGGGGGCCGAAACCTCGTCCGTCAGGGGGAAGGTCGAGCCGCTGATCTGGACGCCCGGTTCGGACACGATAACCCCTTCGACGCCCGGGCTCACGTTGCCGTACACGAAGGTCTCAGCAGCTGCCTCGCGATCCTTGGCGACCAAATTGCCATGGAGGGTGATGTCCCCGTTGCTCGTGACGCGGGCCGACGGGGTCAACTCGTCTTCATAGTTGTCCAGGGTCGAGTCGCAGCCATCGACGATGGCCCCCTCGCCGATCGTCACGCCGTCCATTCCGAAGAACCCGGACTCCGCCACGGGGTTGGAGCCCGCGCGCACGACGGCGGTGATCGAGCGGCGCCCGCCGCCGACCAGCCCCGTGCTGTTGAGGAGGATGCTGCCTTCCGGGTCCTGGGTCGCCTCGACCCAGTAGACGCCGCTGCCCCACATCGCCGGCTTGGCCGCGGTGCCGACATTGCCGCTCTTGCCCACGCATAGCGCCAGGAACGCCTCGGACAGCCCCGCCTCGGCCACGTAGAGCGCCTGCCGGTTATGGATACCCTGGGCGTGACGCCTGTTGATCGAGCTCTGTACGCTCACGAGGCCAGCGCCGAGGCCGGCGACGATCGTGACGACGAGCAAGGAAGCCACGAGGGCGCTGCCTCGTTGGGCGCTTCGGATGTGAGGGGCATTCAACTGCATGGGCTCTGGTGTCTCCTCGTTCTCAGTTGCGGCAGGTGACCTGAACGCTGCGCGTGGTCGGAAGCCACTCACCTTCAGGTCCCTGTCGTTCGATGGTCAGGTGCACGTTGACCAGCTCGCCCTGCATGTCGAAGGCCAGGCCGGTCTCGTCCACCACCGCGTTCTCGTTGTCGTCCTCGCCGTTGAACGTTTCGCCGGCGAAGAACATGGGGACCCAGTTGGACCAGGTGACCGAGCGCTCGTCGGGGAGGCCCGGGTTCTCGAACCAGCGCACGCGGCCGCGGTCCTCCTGCTGCTCCCAGCTGATCGACTCGGGCGAGCTCGTGATCACCTCGCCGTTCTCGACGCCGAGGCTGACGCTGTAGGTCACCTCGTTCGTGTACAGGGGCGCGATCGCGATGGGGTAGAGGTTGTCCGCGTCGGACGACATCAGCGCCAGGGTGATGCGGTCGAGGGTCTGGTCCGCCTCGTCGTTGAGCGTCTGCCAGAACGCTCCGGAGCGAGCCGCCTGGGAGCCGGTCCTGGTCACCATCGTGATGTTCACCGCGACGAGAGCCATGATCGTCAGCGCGATCATGATCTCGAGCAGGGTGAACCCAGCGTTGGGACCGGGACGCTGCATCACTCCGGCGCCTTCTTCAGCTTGGCCAGCATCGTCGCGATTTCGAACTGGCGGTTGCCGGCCTTGCCCGTCCAGGACACGCGCACGATCACGGGGAGCACGATGTAATCGCCGGAGTGGTCCTGGTCGTCGATCAAGAGGTCTCCGTTCAGGTCCCGGGGTAGCCCGAGCTCCGCCGCGATCTCGTCCTCGCGCAGGGCGAACCCGGGCTCGCTCTTCTTGACCGGCATGACGACCTCGCCCACGAGGCCGTCCACGTCCGCCTCCATCGCGTCGAGGCCGGGGACGGCGAAGTGCCGGCCTGGGGCGGTTCCGCTGCCCTGCGGGTCGTCGCTCGGATCCTCGTTGTAGAGGGCCCAGAGGTCCTCGAACTCCTGGGCGTGCAGCTGCTCGATCAGGTTGGCGGCGGCCTCGACGGCAATGCCGCGCTCGCGCTTGACTTCGGAGTGGCCGATGGCGGCCGTCACCGTGGACGAGAGGAGGTAGACCGCGACGGTCAGGATCAGAATCGAGATCATGACCTCGATCAGGGTCATCCCCAGTCGAGGGTCAGTTCTGCGGGTGGTGGCGCACCGCATCGAGATGGACTTCATTGCGAGTGGCGTAGGCCAGGCACGCCCTCCGAGGTTCGGGACGGCGCGCAGAGAGGTGGACAGCTCCTGATCGGATGTTCCTGGGAGCACCCTTGAACGGACCCGGCCACTCTCGGTGGCGAACGCAACCAGCCAGCGGCGCGCGCGCCGCTGGCTGGTCTCGAATACTTTTCGGGGGGTGCCCCGGGCTGGGATCAGAAGCTCAGGAACGCCTCGTCAGTGCCGATGTTCGCGGGGTCACCCGTGGGAGGCATTCGCATCGAGCTCGGAGTCAGCGGTGCGGCCAAGTTCCACATCTGAGACACGCGCAGTCGCATGGGGGTGGCCCTGACCTGCGCGTTGTTCTCATCGTCGAGGCGGAAGATACCGACGGTGCGGTTCACGGCGGACACCTGTCCGGCTGTCTCCTCCGCGATCGCGGCCAGCTCCTCGGCCATGGCGACGCTCTCCTGGTTCGCCGACTCGGTCGAGGCGATGGCGGTCTTGATCTCCGCGATCCCCTCGGATTGGGCGAATGAGGCCTCGACGATCCCGAGCAGCTGCTCGTTGACGTCCGCCACGCTGGAAGTGATTTCCTCCAGCACGATGCGGACCTTCTCGGAGGTCTCGATCCCTACGTGGGCCCGGCGTCGCGACTCCTCGATCAGCTGCTCGGTGTCCTTGGCCGCTGTGGCGGAGCGGATCGCGAGGGAGCGGACCTCCTCAGCCACGACGGAGAAGCCCCGACCGGCCTCTCCGGCGCGCGCGGCTTCGACCGCGGCGTTCAGCGCGAGCAGGTTGGTCTGGAATGCGATGTCGTCGATGACCTTGATCACCTTCGAGATCTGATCGGAGGACTCGCCGATCTGACTGACGGCGACGCCGAGCGCCTCGACCTGGTCCTGACCGGTGCTCGCCGACTGGGTGGCGCCGTCGGAGACGTTGCTGACGGCCTGTGCAGTCCTGGCGTTCTGGGAGGCGCGCGCACCGATCGACTCGAGAGCGCCGGCCATCCCAGCCATCTGATCGCGCTGGTTGGTTGCCAGGCGGGTCAACTGCTGGCTGGAGGAGCTGACCTGCTGGGCGCCACGGTCGATCTCCTGAGTGCCGGCGCGAACCTGGCTCAGCAGGGACTGGAGATTGGCCACGAACTGGTTGAACCAGTGGGCCAGCTCGCCGACCTCATCGCGCTTGCCCTTCGGCAGGCGCGCGGTCAGGTCACCGCCACCCAGCGCATAGTCCTTGAGGGTCTCGATCACCTGTCGCAGGGGCCGGACGACCGAGCGGGTCAATAGGCAAGCAGCCGCAGCGGCGATCGCGAAGGCGACCAGGACCAAGGAGAGCACCAGGCTCATCGAGGAAACGAGCTGCTCGTCGACGGTCTCCGCGAAGTCGGCGGCCGCCCTAAGGCGAGTGTCGTCCAGGGTCGCGAGAGCACTCTGGGTTGCGTCGAAGAGCTCCTGCCCTTCGGTGATCGTGACGTCGATGGCGTCCGCGCGAGCGGCGGGGCTGTTCTCCTCGAGGGTGGACACGATCGCCCGGGTGCAGGTCTGCCAGGCGCCGAACGCTGCCTCGAAGGCGCTGCGTTGCGCGCGCTCACCGAGTTCGGGAGTGAGCTGCGTGTACTCCGTCCAGGTGGCCTCGATGGACCCGAGCTTGGCGGTGTGCTCGGTCAGCCGGCTCGCGGACTTCGAGTCCTCCATGGAGAACAGCAGCATGCTCCGCTCGGCGATGAGAGCGTCGCTCAGATCGGAGCTGAGGTTGGCCAGGTGCTGAAGGGCAGGCAGG
>JAQBVH010000193.1 GCA_027623615.1 Planctomycetota bacterium
CACGCCACTAGACAGGAGCGTGCGCCACAGGTGCTCGCTCCGGGCTGCTACACCGTCTGGTGTGGCGCCAAGAAACACCCACGCCTCCGAAGGAGGCGTGGGCGGCCCCAACGGGGTCGCCTAGAGGCGCCGCGACTTCTCGAAACGAAGCCGCGCCGCCCGCGGCTGCCGGCGGCGCCTCCGGTCAGGGTTGGAGCCTCGCGGAGCAAGGCCGGGCCCTAGGAGAATCACTCGAACGTCACTGCGATCGCATCCGTGAAGTTCGAGCCGCCCGCTCCCTCGCGATACCAGAACTGGTAGTACCAGGTCTCACCCGCAGCGACCGGCGTCGGTCCAGCCGGGCGCGGCTGAGCGTTGAGGTCAACCTGCACGCGCGCGCTGCGGTAGACCCCGGTGTTCGACACCGGGAAGCGACCGATCGCTCCTCCCAAGCACAGGTTGCCGTTCGAGCCGGCCGGGTTCGGAACGAAGCCGGCGGCCGGCGCGTTGAGGAAGAGGCCGAACTGCTGTGAGGTCACGCCGAAAGCCGCCAGGTGGAAGTCGTTGTCCACGACCGCCTTGCTGCCGAAGGCAGTGATCCAACCGGGACGCCCGAGCTCGGCGTTCGACACGGCCGGGCTGCAGTAGCGCACGCCGAGGGGGTCCGGGTTGACGTCGGACAGCATGTGGTGGGACTCGGGGTTGGGCGCGCAGTCGTCCAGGTGGACCCGCAGCCAGGTTGCCGGGTCGTAGGCGGCGATCTTGGCCATCTCCGGCTCCGCGAAGCCGCGGTTCATGATCCACACCAGACCGCCCGCGTCTCGGGTGAGGCCGTGAGCGTGACGCAGGTCCGTGTCGATCACCTCGGCGTAGCTGGCGAGGCCGCTGGCTACGTCGATCGTGTCGATCACCGCGTCCTTGTTGACCACGCCGCTGCGTAGCAGATAGAGAGTCGTGCCGGCCGCGTCCACGTCGAGGTCGAGGTAGGCGTCGACTCCGCTCGCCAGGACCGTCACGGTATAAGCCCCGGTGACCGGGTCCATGCGGACGTACTCGCCACCGACCGAGAGCAGGTGGATCATTCCGCCAGCGACTGCGACGCCGCGCAGGCCGATCAGGTCGCCGGCGGTGACGGTGTGCGCCACCTGCAGCGTGGCCGAGGGGATGTCGACGACCGCCACGTCGACAGCGGACGCTGCGCCGTCCTGGCTGGCGAGGACCAGCCCGTTCGAGCCCTCGCTGCCGGCCACGTACTGCGGCACCGGGGACCCGGCGACCGGCACCGCGCCGATGCCGCCGCCCTCGAGGTCGATCACGACGAACCCGGGGAGGTTGAGGTCGGCCGCATACACCTTGCCGTGCAGCCCGCGGGTCATCTTGCCGTATGCATTGCGCCGGGCGTGGGTGGCGAGCGCTCGCGTCGTCGGGTCGTAGAGTTCGAGGTGGTTGCTCCCGATCGCTCCTCCGTTGCGGCGGATCAGGATGCCGCTGCTCATGTCGAGCTTGCGACCGTCGGTGGTCGGCGGCAGGAGGCCCGAGGTCAGCGGGATCCCCTGGATCCCGTTCACCTCGCCGAAATCACCGCTCGCGAGCACGCCGCCGAGGGGGTCACCGACCTGCACCCCACGCACGTGGGCGAAGTCCTCGGTCCCGTCGTCGTACCACAGCTCGACGTCGAAGGAGACGCCCGTGGCGAAGCTCGCGCCATAGTCGATCAGCACGCGGAAGTCGTCCAGGTCGTTGGCGCGCGGCAGGAGATAGAACTCGACCGCACCACCGGGACGCGGGCATACGTGTTCGGCGTGGACATCACCCTCGACGCCACGCAGGCTCGCCGAGTATCGGTCGGGCGCGACCGTGACGATGCCAAAGTCCGCGTCACTCTGAGTCAGCAGGCCATCATCGCTCGCGCCGCCGAGTTGCGTGGCATCGCTGATCACTCCCAGCACGCTCACACTCGGCGGGAAGATCAGCCGGCCGCGCACGCCGTGTTGGTCGAAGACGTTCCCGTCGTGGGCCACGCGCACGTAGATCGACTGCACGTAGTCGTGGACGCCGGGCAGCCCGTAGGCGCTCAGGTCGATCCCTGCGGCGCCGTAGGCCTGCTCGCGCACAAGGCACAGGTCCACGTCGGTGGTGGAGGAGAGGTCGGTGAAGTTCGTGTCCACGACCTGGCCCCAGGCAGGGGTGGTCGCGGCGCAGAGGACGAGGCACGGGAGTAGCTTCATGGAATGGCTCGTGTAGGGGACGCACAAGCCGCGGATGGGTCGCTCCTGATCCGCCAAGAAACCTGATTTCCACCTCGGATCCGTCCGAGCCCTCGCCCACCGCAAGGGGGGACCGGGTCGCGCGTCGCCGGGTTGCGGCGCAGCGCCTACTCGATCGCCAGCCCGCGCAGCCAGCCCCAGGAACCGGCAGAGGCCCCGACGCCCCACTGCCCGCGCGGGACGGCCACTCCGACGCACAGGCGCTCGATCCCGTCGATCGCCACGATCAGCTCCGCGGCGCTGACGTGCAGGGTCAGCTCCCCGGTGACCGCCCCCCGCGACTGGCCCAGGACCTCGGAGGTCTCCTCGACCTCCTTGCCGCTACCCTGGCGCTTCACGCGCTCGACCGAGACTCCTTGCGCCTCGACCACGACCGAGAGGAAGGTCTCGACCCAATGCTCCGCGCCCTGCACGACGCGCCGTCCGACGCGCAGCTCCACGGCCCCCTTGCCCGGCGACACCAGCGCACCCAGGGTGAACGGCGCAGCGACGGGCCCGTCCACGCGCCAGGCTGCCGCGGACGCTCGTTCCGTAGCGACCACCAGCCAGCGCGTCCCGCTCGAGGGAGCCCCCGCCGATCGCCCAGCGCGGCTGTCGCGCGGCGAGGCGCTCGCTGAAGCCCGCGCCGATCCGCTCGAGGTCGAGCGCATCGAGCCAGACGGAGCGCACCTTGGCCCAGGGCCTCTCGATCAGCTCCTGCTGCAGCTGGCGCAGGCGCTCCAGCTCGCCACCCTTCAGGTGCTCGAAGAGGAGCCCGAGCAGGGCGTACTCGTGATACGGCTCCAGGTCCTCGAGGTCGCCGGCGATGACGTCCTCGATCGCTGGCAGTCGCCCCTGCGCCGCGAGCTCCTGCAACCAGGCGCTGCGACTGTCGATCGACGGTCGCCCCTGCTCGCCCGCGAACGTGCGGACGGCGACCGACTCGGCCAGGCCCTCGGCCAGCCAGGCGGGGTAGTGGGCATAGCCCGGCACGTAGGCATTCCCGATCAGGTGCGCTGCTTCATGGGCGACCAGCTCGCGATCATGGTCGGTCAGTCCCAGCGCGCGCACCGCCTCGTCGCCGAGGCCGGAGCCGCACAGGACCAGGGCGATCCCCCACTGTCCGCTGGTCAACCCGCTGTGGCTCGGCCAGGTGCGACCCTCGCAGCGAAAGCAGGCGTCGTTGAACTCGGCCCGCGAGCGATAGAGGTGGATGCGCAGCCGCTCGCGACCCGGCTGCGCCTCGACGCCATAGGCCTCGAGGGCATGCTCCCAGCTCGCCTCCGCCGCCGCGAGCGCCTCCTCCGCGAGCGCGCCGCCGTTCGCGAAGTGAGGCACGATCCGAAAGACGTCCCCCTCGCGCACGCCGTCGTCCCGCTGCCGTTGTCCGAGGGCGGGCGCGCAGAGCGTGAGGATCAGGAGGGAGCGCCACATGACCCCACTCTAGTCGACACGGGCCGTTGCCCCGCTCGCGTTCGAGGGGCCCACACGGGAGAATGACGCACCGTGAGGACCCTCGCCTACGTCGCCGACCCGCTCTGCTCCTGGTGCTATGGCTTCCGCCCGACCCTCGAGCGGATCGAGGCTCGGGTGCGCGTGCGCTACGTGATGGGCGGGCTCGCCCCCGATGCTGATCAGGCGATGGATCCCGCCACGCGCGCCTACGTGCAGCGTGCCTGGGACGCGGTCGAGGCGCGCACCGGCCAGCCCTTCGATCGGCGGTTGTGGACCGAGGCCTCCCCGCGCCGCTCGACCTGGCCCGCCTGTCGCGCGGTCCTCGCGGCGGGCGAGCGCGGCCCCGAGCTCTTCCGGCGACTCCAGGAGGCGTTCTACACCGAGGCGCGCGACGCGACCGACCCGAGGGTCGTGCTCGACCTGGCGGCTGAGCTGGGCCTGGACCTGGACCTCGACGCGCCCGCCGCCCGAGAGGCGCTCGCCAGCGACCTGCGCCAGCGCGACGCGTGGGGCGTGACCGGGTTTCCGGCCCTGGTGGGGGACGGCGAGGTGTTGATGGCCGGCTGGGAGCCCGCCGAGACCCTGCTCTCCCGTCTCGCAGCCGCTGGTTGGCTGCCCTGAATAATTCCGCGGGAGAGGCGTAGACTCGCACCGATCCCCATGTCCTCGTCCGCCACCGAAAGCGCTCCGCTCGCGGCTCCCGCGCTGCCGGACCCTCGCACCCGCTCGTGGTGGGCCGTCGTGATCCTCAGCCTGCCGCTCGTCCTGGGGTTGCTCCTGCGCATCGAGGGGTCGAGCGCCAGCCTGTTCGGCCTCGAGGGCCCGGAATGCGCGGTGGGCCGCGCGATCGGACCCGCAGGTTGCCCGGGCTGCGGCTTGACCCGCGCGACCGGCCTCACGCTCCAGGGCGATCTCGACGGCGCCGCAGCCCTCAACTGGGCCGGAATCGCGGTCGTGCTCGCCTGTCTCGCGGGCCTCGCCGTGCACCTCGACATCCTGGTACGTGCAAAACGCCGGACCCCCTTTCACCAACGACTCCTGCGCCTGGGCGCTCGGGGCTTTCTCGCCGCCGTGTTCCTCGCCTGGTTCGCTCGCCTGCTGTCTGCCTGATGCATATCGAGTCCAGTTTTCCGTTCAACCTGCTGTTCGGCATCATCTGCGCGTTCGTCGCCCACTCCCGGGGTCGCAACGCCGTCGGTTGGTTCATCCTCGGACTGATCTTCTACTGCGTCCCCCTCATCGGCCTGCTCGTCCTGCCGGACCTCGTGCAGGAGGAGCAGAAGCACGACCACCTGCGCAGGGAGAACCGCCGCCTGCGCGAGCAGGTCAAGAAGGACCGCGGTGTGGCCGACGCCCGCTACGAGCAGAGCGAGGCCCGCCTCACCGCCCACGACCGAGCCCTCGGGCTCGACACGGCCGCCTACACCCCGGCCCTGGCCGGCGGCGGACCCGCGGCTCCGTTCTCTGAACTACCAGCCTTCGAGTTCGAGGAGGCCCAGTGGTACTTCCTCGACGACGAGCGCTCCCGGCACGGGCCCTACGAGTTCCTCGCCTTCAAGCGGCTCTGGCGCGACGCGACGATCGGGGCGCGCACGCTGGTGTGGTGTCGCAGCCTGAACGACTGGGCCCCGCTCGGCGAGGTCGGCGGGCTGGAGGACGAGCTCCGTGCGTGAGGCTGACCACGCGCCGCCTCCCGAGCCGACCGTCCCCGACGGGCCCGTTCGCTGCGCCTGGTTCGGCGGCCTGATCGACGGTCGCCGGCAGGACGACGAGGCCCTGCGCGCCGCGGTCGAGCGCGGCAACCAGCTGGGTCTGGTGCACCTGGATCTCGAGCTCGACGGGGGCAAGTTCTCCGTCCTGTTCGACGACAGCGCCGTCGCCGGCGACGACATGAGCGCCAAGAAGAGCAGCGACCTGCTCGAAGTGCTCCAGCAGATCGTCGCGGCCTCAGCCGAGCCCGGTCGCGTCGAGTCGACGCTGCGCTGCACCGAGGTCTACGAGGACGGCGCCGTCGAGACCTTGTTCTCGTCCAAGGGCGGCAAGATCGAGTGCATCAGCCGGCCGCGCGCCCTGACCGCCCAGGATCACGCCCATGCGATCGCCGCCGGCGTGGAGGCGGAGCCCCTGCCGCCCGGCAGCCGGCGGCAGCTGCTCGGCCTGCTGGCGCTGCTGCTCGTGGCCTTCGCTGCCCTCGCGTGGCAAGGCGGCCTCGTCGACCGGATCGCCGCCAAGGCGGGCGAACAACTGGAGGTCGATCCGGGTCCCTTCGGCGCCACCCTCGCGGTCGAGACGACCACGCGCTGGGGCATGTACAAGGTCACGCTCCGGCAGGGCGACGCCTGGCCGAGGAGCAGCGCCGCGGCCCAGGCCGCGATCGACGCGGCCGGCAGCGTGACCGAGGGCGCCGCCATGCGCGCGATCGCGGACGGCGGAGCGATCTGGCTCCAGCTCCAGGACGGGCAGGGCAACGTCCTCGACGCCGCGCGCATCAAGCTGGTGCGGCTCCTCACGGAGGGCAAGGACCCCAAGGACGAGGTCGAGCTGCGCGGACGGATCGCGGCCCGGCGGCTCGTGCTGGCCCTCGATTCGGGATCGAGCGATGATTGAGGCCGGTCGACGTAGGAGGACCCCATGAGCCCCTCCAGCCATAGCTCCCTGGCGCGCCAGTGGCCCGCCGCCCATCCGCCCGCAGTTCACGAGCGGGTCGAGACGCGCTGCCCTGCTTGCCGCGTGCTGTGGCAGATCCACCAGGACATGGGCGGCTTTCGCCTGCGCTGCGAGTGCGGCGCGTGGGTGCCGGTGCCCGCGCCTCCGAACCAGCGCCTGGCCGTCGCTCAGCA